>CAZATL010000006.1:0-1544 GCA_964488055.1 uncultured Gammaproteobacteria bacterium
GAATCGAACCCGCGATATCAGTTTGGAAAACTGATGTTATACCATTTAACTAATCTCGCACTTTGGCAGGCGGGGAAAACTGACGTTATACCATTTAACTAATCCCGCATTGTTTTTGTATAGCTACAACCTGCCACCTACTCCCTACAACCTTGTCCGAGAATTATACCATTTCTCCCACTATTTCCTTGTGATTGAAGGCCATATCAGGAGGCAGTGTACCAAAATATGCGAGCTCTGACGACTCGCCCCAAGGCTTGAGAAGTATGTCTCGAAGCATACGGTATTTGTAAACCACTTGGACTACATGACCTCTTGGATCTTTCATATACTCTACTACGTCATGCAGTCTACAGTCATTCAGCGATAGTTCTATCCCGAGCTTCTCTACAGCGATGCGATGTGCACACTCTGCCATGGTTTCCTTCTTGAGAAGAAATGCACCTGGCAGTGACCACAGACTCTCGTCAGGTGGTAAGCCACGACGGACAAGTAGGATCTCGTCTTTCTTGTTGCGGATCAAGAGAACTATTGCAATCCTCGGTGAATTCTCAAAAGTTTCTAGGAATTTCTTTTCTGATAAATATTTGGATTTTGCCATACCGAAAGTATACAAGGATAAGCTGAATATTATGTTGAAATTATGAATGTCATCACAATCTCTAAACTAGTGTGATTTGCTATAATCATCTCGATGAAAGACAACTCACTTACTGGAAAAACGGCCATTGTGACTGGCGCTTCAAGTGGACTAGGGCGCTCTACTGCGCAGCTACTTGCAGAAAATGGAGCCACGGTCTTCGCCCTTGCCAGGAATATGGAGAAAGCAGAGCTGCCAGGCAATGTCACAAAGATCACCTGCAATGTCCGTGACCTGGCAAGTATAGATAGCGCATTTGCAAACATTGACAAGCAAACAAAGAAAATAGATTTACTCATAAACTGCGCTGGCAGGGGACTAGTGAAGAAATTCGAGGATACGACCCGCGATGAGATAATGGATCTTTTTGGTGTGAATCTGAAGGGCAATATCTACATAGCCCAAGAGGTGTACAAGCGCATGATAGCAACGAAATCTGGACACATCATAAATGTTGGCTCGACCTCAAGCATCAAGGCCCGTGACATGGAGGTAGTGTACTGCGCAAGTAAGTGGGGACTACGAGGCTTCACAGAGAGTCTGCGCCTCGAGGCCAAGAAGTATGGCATAAGGGTAACTGGCTTCTATCCAGGGGGCATGAGATCTGACAACTTCTGGAAGGTCGTCCCAGGCAAAGATATAAGTAGCTACATGGATCCACGTGACGTGGCAGGCGAGATATTGAAGGTCATCTCCTCAAGTCCGTCGACGTCCACTTCGGAGATCGTGGTCGAAAGACCATGAATGACTCTCCTCGACCCAAGGGTCGAGATATCTGTCACACAGAGCATGCCGAAGTGTGACACGTCATGGATTCCATTCGACAGAGTTCATAGTGAGCTTTGCCGAACTACTCAGGGTAAACTAGCTCGAGATGATGCAGCTGGTCTCTAGATTCTATCGT
>CAZATL010000006.1:1644-44631 GCA_964488055.1 uncultured Gammaproteobacteria bacterium
ACTACTCAGGGTAAACTAGCTCGAGATGATGCAGCTGGTCTCTAGATTCTATCGTGAGCCTTGGGCTCGCTCCAGAATGACAGGGAAGTGTATATCTGACTACTGACAACTCCCACATGCCTACGCGCCTAAATACCTTTAATTACTTGGAACTCGGAATGTGGAATTAGGAACTTGCGATTTCTCTCCCTACCCCCTAATCCTTCAACATAGAAGAATCGTCGTTTAGAAATTAGATCAATTAGGTCAATTAGAAATTTGTGTTTATCTTTCCCACCCTCCTGGGTGCTTGGTATACCAGCTTATTAGAGAGTTTACGCTGTCTGTGATAGTGTGCTTTGGCTCCCAGCCAAGTGCTTTTTTGATCTTAGTATTGTCGGCGATCATCTTGTCAGCCTCATCAAGCCGTCTGTCTGCAGAGTCATTCACTGGGAAATCTTTGCCAGTGAGCTTCTTCACAGTCTCAACTATCTCAAGCACCGAATTGCCAGACCCAGTACCTAGGTTGAATATTTCACTCTTCTTCTCTCGCAATAGCCAAGCAAGCGCCTTCACGTGGGCGTCAGCCAAGTCCACCACGTTCACATAGTCACGGATCGGCGACCCATCTGGTGTATTCACTTTTGCGTAATTGAAAAGAAACGGCTCTATACCGAGAGCTCCACGCACTGCATTTTGCATGAGGTGGAAGGATGGCTTCTTGGAGTCGCCTATTTGTCCATCATCTGTCGCGCCACATACATTGAAGTATCGCAAAGAGACTGCATTTATTAGCTCGAGTTTTTTGTACCAGTCAAGCATCTTCTCACAAGTGAGCTTTGAGAATCCATATGGAGACACAGGCTCGACGACCGGGTGTTTCTCATCGATCGGCAGGTACTGGGCATTACCATATACCGTGCAGCTTGATGAAAAAATGAAGTTTTTGATATTCCTTTTTATGATCTCCTCAAGTAGGCGAGCAGTGCCACCAATATTGTTCGCGTAGTAAATATGCGGGATTTTGAATGATTCACCCACGTTCAGTAGTGCCGCAAAGTGGATGACCGCTTCGATGTCGCTCTCTTTAGCAAGTATATTTTTTGCTCCATCATCGACCAGATCATCTTCATATATAGTGAGCTTGTCGGCATACTTACTTTTGAGAAGCTCAAGTGGAGCATGGTAACCACGTGAGAAGTTGTCAAGCGCTACTACAGAATATCCGTTTTCAAGAAGTAGGTTTGTGGTGACAGAGCCAATATAACCCCCGGCACCAGTGACTAGTATTTTACTCATAGAGAAGATTATATACTTTTTTTCTACAACCTACACCCTACTTTTTCTAACTCTCCTCTCCGCTATCCACACGCCATATAACACGAGGATTGTGCCCATCACAAACCAGACGTTTGGCCATTCGCCAAGAAGTGGTACTGCTATAAGGAGCGCGCTCACAGGGGCCAGATAAGATAGTAAGCCGACGTCCGATGCATTTACTCTATGAAGGCTCTCATTGTATATTGTGTACGCGATTACGGTGTTTGCTATCGCTGTGAAAAGTATGGCGAAGATCACATATATGCTCATCGTCGGAACGAAGTCACTTGGCACCTCTGATATCGCAAGCGGAAGTATGGCGACAGCTATCACAGCACTTTGCCAGAAAGTTATGACGTGACCGGGTAAGTGTCTGATTGGCTTGATAAGTATTGATCCGATTGTCCCAAAGACCACAGAAATGAGTATGATCAAGTCCCCGAAAGATGGCGCCAATTTGACAGGCGAATACACACCAAGGACATTCCTCGTATCTGGGAAGATGACGGGCAGTGTCGTGATGACGAATGCACCAAGGAATCCAAAAATCATCCCAAAGTACTTGCGTTTGCCCACTTTCTCACGGAAGAATATCCAGGCAAGAAGCACAAATAGGAAAGGTGAAAGAGCATTTATCACGGGCACATTCACACTAGATACTGATGGGAGTGCGAGATATATGAGGTATATATGTACACCCATCCCAAAGATGGCTGACAAGAATACATATACTTCATCTTTTACTGCAAATGTGTATTTTTGTCTAAATACAAATGGAAAAAGAATCACAGATGACACGACCATTCGCAAGAAAAGCAGTGAAGCTGGTCCTATCTCAAATAGAGCGAGCTTTGTGATCGGCACAGAAGCTCCCCAGATAAGGAACGCCACAGCAAGCCCGAAAGATGGATGTTTGATGATTGTTTTCATGGTGATAAGATCCATTTCTTTCTTTAGGAAGGATTCTATTTTTTTGATATCTGGAAGAATGTCTTTCTTGTATTCATGGACTATCTGGAAAGCAAAGCGGTTGAAGAAGGAAATGTTTTTATCTTTTTTATTTTTTGATTTTTTATCTGGCATCCGTTCAGTCTATATGTTTTCTTGCTCTGTGTCAAACCAGATCAAAGACAATTTGCAATTTCCAATTGTCAATTTCCAATTTCAATTTACTATTGCCATTGATCATTCACTTGGCAATTGCTATTGATTATTGAATATTGGCTTGGTTACTCTCTCATCCCTTTCCTGGAGAGATACACCATGAGCTCGGCGATGACACCTGTCAGAATGACTTGTAGACCTACAAGTATGAGAAGTATTCCGCCATACACAAGCGGCCTGTCTTTGAGGAGCACTCCGAAGAAAAGTCTCTCAATGAATAGCCAAATAGTGATAATCAATCCTATGACAAATGGCCCTATACCAATTGCCGCAAAGAAGTGAAGTGGCTTTTGGGCGAAGCGATATATGAAGTATGCGGTCAGAATGTCAGCAAACACAGTGAGTCTATTTAGAAAGCCGTACTTGGATTTGCCATGGATGCGATTCTTATGTGTGATTGGCACTTCGGTCGTGCGAAATGCGAGTTTCTCAACAATCATGGGCAAGAATCTGAAGTTGTCGCCATATAACACCACATCCTTGAGACACTCTCGACGGAACATTTTGAATCCACAGTTTATGTCATGATATCTGCTGCCAAGCATCCACCTCAAGATCACGACATTACCAATAAATGATGGGATAAGTTTGTCTATAGTGTGCTTGCGATTTTTGCGCCAACCATTCACAAAATCATAGCCTTCTGAAATCTTCGCAAAAAACTTTGAGATATCGTGTGGATCGTCCTCAAGGTCGGTGTCCATGAAAAGTATGATGTCACCAGTCGATTTGGCAACGCCACGGCGAAGTGCTCGACCTTTGTCACCACGGCGAAGTGTAATGACTTTGAAGTTTTCTGACGGCAATGTAAGAAATCTTTGCCAGTCATCTGTTGACCCGTTTTGGACAAGAACCACCTCATATGGCTGGCCAAGCTTATCAAGCTCAACCTGTAGCATTGGCACGAGCTTCTTGAGATTCTCTGCCTCATCCTTGAATGGCGCTATTACTGATATCATTTGTTTTATTATACCAATATTTCTTTGTCTACACACACCCTACACCCTACAACCGGAATTTATCCTGAGCCCGCCGAAGGAACCTACACCCTAAAATAATTATTTCTTATTCCCACTATGATACTTATCGTGCACTTCCTTCAGTCTGGCATTTGTGACGTGAGTGTAGATCTGGGTGGTTGAAACATTTGCATGCCCTAGCATCTCTTGTACAGAGCGTAAATCTGCGCCATGTGCGAGCAGGTCTGTCGCAAAACTATGACGAAGCATATGCGGCGTAACTCGACTGACAATCCCAGCCTTAATACGATATTTTTCGACTATTCTCTCTATTGAGCGAGGGGTGAGGCGGAACTTATCATCAGTAAGTTCTTTATTCCCCTTGGGCCCACGAGTTCTCACAAAAAGTGGCTTGTACGGATCTTTGCGAAGTTTTATATACTCCGATATGGCGTCTTTTGCAGAATCTGTTAGAAATACTACCCTTGTCTTATCTCCTTTGCCACGCACACTAAACTCTCCAGTATCCAGGTTTATTTGCGTGCGATCTATCCCACAAAGTTCACTGACACGACAACCTGTCGAGAAAAGTACGTCAAGTATCGCCTTATCACGAACAGCATTACGATCTCCATCATCTATGACATTTAACAATCTTGTAAGTTCGTCGTCATGCAGAAAGTGAATCTCGCGATCTCCAAGCCTTCCAAGCTCTATCATGTCTGGCGCAAGCACTTTTTGCTTTTGGCGGACTAGATACTTCAGCATTCCGCGAATGGCCATGAGATATTTGATCTGCGAGATGCGCTTCAGCGGGCCCTTCACAGCGTGTTTGTAATCACGAGAGAGAAACAGGCGAAACTTACGAACTGTGTCGTCATCGAATTTCTCAACATCCATTTCGGCACCGCTTGGTCCATAAGTACGTATAAGCCAGCTCTCAAGAAGCGACAAATATTGTCCATACATACGTACAGTTTTGGGGGATAGGTTTCTGTCTAGTTCACAGTACTCGAGATATCTGGCTATTGCATCGTGCATTGTCATATGACTTATTGTACACAAAACACAAACTACATATTGCGACATTTGCCAGACTTAGTCTTGACATTGGGCATGAAATTAGCTTTAATGAAAGTAAGTCATGGAAAATATTGACCATGTTTTTTGTGTATATTGTATGAAAATTAAGAAAAAAATCATCGGAGTCGTAATTATTGCTAGTATGATAGTCGTGATTTCTCCGGTACTAAAAGTAGTTGGTTATGCTTATGCAGCAAACTTCACAAACGCTTACATGCGCACAGACAGAATGAAGGCATCTACAGCCACAAATGTGCTCGTTGTAATAAAGCCAGCAACAGTCGGTACCGAAGCTAAGGTAGTTGTGACATTTGCTGCAGGCTACACAGTAAGCGCTTCCCCGACAGTCAACACCTCAAGTCTCCCCGCAGGCGTCACTGCATTACCAGGCAGTTTATCCGCATCGGGGGCCGGGCAAGTCGTCACGGTGACTGGTGTGACTGATCTATCTGTCGGGACAAGCTATGGTTTCAATATTGCAACTGGCATCACAAATGGCACAGCGGGTGAGAAGGTAAACACCATAGCAACTAAAACATCTGGTGACGTGGATATAGACTCCACGCGAGTTGCCGTCAGAGTGGTGTCTGATGATCAGATAGTGATCACAGCCTCCATTCCTCCCACGCTTGTTTTTACTTTGAGTGGCAACACAGATACTTTCGCAACAGATTTGAGTCCATCATCAGTCGTCTCGACTACTGGCAAAACCGTCACAATTGGTACTAATGCTGATAATGGCTATATTGTTTGGGTCAGAAGCACGAACGCTGCACTGTCATCAGCTACTACTTTAGAGTCTGTGGCAACGGCAGGTAGCATTGACGCCGCGCCGACCACGCTAAGCATTGGGTCTGACGGCTATGTGCTGGACGTCAATTTGACGACTGACTCTGGCATAGGGACTGGTACCGTCACAATTGATCCAGAGTACAATGGTACAACAACATCAGCTGGCGGAACACTGTCCACATCCTATCAGCCGATAGCTTCAGCAAATGGCACTACTGATTCCGATGTATTGACTGTTATTGCTAGAGCCTCCATTTCTGCAGTCAAGGCAGCAGCTGATGACTACACAGATACGCTCACGCTTGTGGGTGCGGGCAATTTCTAAATAGCTTCCGATATAATAAGACTTGATTCGAGTGAATTTATTATCGAAATGTATGCATCAAGGCAATGGAGAATTATCTACCAAAAGATTTAGAAATATTTTATGTCTTGGCATTCTCATCAGTTTCATGGTCACTCTCCATACATACCCACGAGAGACACTAGCTCAAGAGATATTTGGCGATGATAAATCACTCAAACTCGAGGCTTCGCCACTTGTCGTAAGTCTGGCCACACAGCCAGGCACATCAGTTACAACTAAAATAAAAATAAAAAATGGTGGTCAAATATCAGAAGATATTCGTGTAGGGCTAATGAAATTTGGAGCATACGGAGACAAAGGTGCACCTGTCCTTATGGAGCGTGAGAGCGGAGATGAGTATTTTGATTGGATTAGCTTTTCTGAAAACAAATTCACACTATATCCTGAAGAATCAAAAATAATCACAGCCACCATCAAAGTACCCAGGGAGGCAAGCTTTGGATATTATTATGCTGTGACTTTTGCAAGAGACAGTGGTGGCGATAGCACAAAATCAGGAGAGACGGCGCTTGTTGGATCTGTAGCATCACTCATTCTCCTTGAAGCAAAAGTCCCAAATGCCAAGCGAGAGGTCGAGCTTGTCGACTTTTCGATAGGTCACGGAGTATACGAATTTTTGCCCACAAGCTTCGACATAAAAGTCAAAAATGTTGGCAACGTCCATTTGGTGCCAACTGGCAATGTATTTATCGAAAGCGAAAGCGTCAAAGATCTCGCAATTCTGCCCATAAATCCCGCGTCAGGTAGTGTGCTCCCATCGACAAACAGAGTATTCAATGTCAAGTGGAAAGATGGATTTCCGACAAGCGTCGAAAAGACAAAGGCTGGTAAGGTGATACTAGATAAAAATAACAAAGCTGTGGAGGAGCTTATGTGGGATATCAAAGATGTCAATAAGTTTCGCTTTGGTAGATATCACGCTAGTTTGGTGCTGACATATGATGATGGCACAAGAGATCAAGTAATAGAAAGTAAGATATCGTTTTGGGTAATACCATGGAGAATTTTGGCTGCAGTCGCAGTCGTAGTAATCATTATGCTTGCAGGTGTCTATTCCATCGTCAGATCGATATTCTCACCACCAAGATCAAGATGAGCTGCCCAATTTACTCACTCTTTTGGCGCATTTTTCAGTCTGCCGAAGTTCTTCAATAATAGCTCGAAATATATAATCACATTCACAAGTGTGATAAGTAGAATTGGTATATCATAAAGTATTCCAAACTTTGCTATGTAGATTACGTGGATCACAATCACAAAAAGCAAGAGACTATCAGCAAACGTTCTGATGATGCCAGAAAGTATTGTATGGACAAATCTATGGACTCTACCCTCCAAGTGAGACACTTCTTCCTCTAGAACGATATGATGATTGCTCTTTGCTAACATTGACTTTTTTATGACTACCTTTTTTGTGATATAGCCATCCTTGCAAAGAGTGAGAGTGTGGTCAGTGTCAATATCGTTTAATGCAAGCTCAAACTCTCCAAATATGTTTGTAAGGTCTTTCTGGGTTTTTGATTCTGTGCTGTCTACGGGCGATATGATGGCCAGTACCCCGTGGATCGGCATTCCATTTTGACTTTCAACAAAAGATGCAAATACCATGCCTTGACGAGTGAACGGGTGCATTAATCTTTTTGCAAGCTTTACAACGAATATATACACGTCTTCCACACGAACCGCTAGATAATGTGCTGTCAGATAAAGACTAATGATAGATAGCATGAACATCCCAGTGAACGTCGTCATGTGCATGAATCTGTATGACCCGTACAGTTCATCCAAGTAATGACTCACATGCTGATAGGAGTCTATGCTTATCTCGAAGAAATACCTAAATGCATCCAATATAGAAAATGGCGCACTTTGCAATATAAACTGTGGATAATACTTTCCCTCATTTGGCAAGAAGTCAAAGCTCTCTTCTACATCCCTGTATCCTATGCTTGTGATGCGGACCATATATTTGCCGCTTGGTAGTACGAAGGGAAGTGTGCCATCTGACTCTGATTTTACTGGATTCGTGAGACCGATAGATTCAACAGGAAGACTTTCGTAAAGTTTTGTCCTGGAATTCCAAATATCAATGGAAATTCGAGCATTCTCAATTGGCTCACCTTTTTCGTTTTTTATCGTCATAGGGTTCACTGCATTTAGCTGGGTGAGTCTCTCTATAGAAAAATCTCCATCTATTTGTCTCTTTTCTATCATAAGGTCATATAGTCCTTGTGTGCTTGATGTCATGAATTGGCCACTATATACACCTTCCTGTGTCTCAAGTAACCTGATTCTTTCGTGATATGTGTTCTTGGTGAAGTTGTTAAGACCCAATACTTTATTGTTGGCAAGCTTCACATATACCTGAGCTGGCGACTTATCCTCAAATGGCAAAACGATATTAATAACTGTATCAATGGGAAAGACAAAAGGCTGCTTCGAGTCTGTCAGATAAGCCGAATCCAGTATCACGCCAGGCGAACCTATGTAGTAACGTCTACTAACCTCTTCACTTATGGCAGACTCCTTCGGAGTTTTGAAAACAAAGAATTCAGGCGTTATATAGGTGAGCCCGCTTGAGTCTGTGGCACGTACTCTTACGAAATATTGTGTATTTGGCTGGAGTTTGGTAAGTGGAATCTTTTTACTTACAGTAAATTTCTGATCAATCACACTATTTTCTAGATACTGCGAAGTGCCATAGTAGACAATGATCTTTGCAGGCTTGCTGGACGTCACAAGAAGTACTGCGCTAGTACTATCAAGCTCAAGTAGCTTGAGATCTGCTATAAGTGAGGTAGGTGTGGGTGTTGGGCTCTTGGTGGGTGTTGATGTCGCAATTGTGCCAGGTTGTGATGGTAAACCAGTCGGCGTTGGAGTGAAAGTGGGTGTTGAGGTTGGTACATATTCGTCTGATGGGATATATGTAATGGTCACCTCTTCATCAGGTATAGTGATACGTGATGTATAGATCCTTGCCTTCACCTTGAATTCTACATTTCCATCAGATATGCGAAGTAGTGGGGTCTTTAGTTTGAATGTTACCTCTCGGTCTGTTGTCTCACTTGGGAAACTACTTATATCCCAAGTGATTGTCCTATTTGTCAGATTCACAACAGGCACTGTAGAGCCTTCTGCCTGACTCGCACTCCCCGGCACATAAGACACTACATCGAATGTATAAAGCCCTTCACCAACCAGTGTCCCAAGATACCACTCTGCCTGGACCGTCATCTGGTAGGGGTATTTGAGCATTGAGCCGTATGTGATCGTGAAAGTGATTTCTTCGTTTTGACCAACTGTCACAACACTTGTCGGATCTGTGTCAAACTCCAGCTGATAGTCAGTGACCTTTGGCGGTACTATACCATTTACTGTGAAAGTTCTTGTGACGGGTGGAGGAGTAGCAGACTGCGCCATGACATAATATTTGGGGTACAAAAATACAAACAAAAGCAGAACCAATACTGAAGCGTATTTTTTTGATATTACCATGACCTACTTATTGTATAGTATATGAGTGACATATTGTGATATATTCGATTTGTTACTCTGAACTTGGGTCCAATAATTATGACTAAGAAAAGAAAGTGTCTTTTGGTAGCTGTTTTCGTCTTGTTGATGATGGCACTCGCACTTTTCTACATTTGGTTTCGCCTTCCAAAGTCCGGTAAAGTGGTGTATTCAAAAAAATTAGCATCGCCCACACTCACATATCCAAAAAGACTCTTCCTAGACACAATGTATTTTTCATGTGATTATCCGGGCAATTTCGAAATCAAGACTCATGGTTCGCAAGAAAGTGGATCTGCTACTCTGGAATCTGTTGTTCTTGTGAGCAGAGATATAATCCCGAAAAAGATTGCAATTTCTGTGGAGGATGTTGACGGACGGAGTTACGAAGATCTGTCTTCGGTGAAATATCGACAAATAAGTCCCTCTCTTTATGACGAGTCTACGCTTAGGATAAGCGGTGTAGAAGGTTTACTTTATGTCAAGCAAGATGTGTCAAGCGAAAAAACTGTATTTTTTATGACCAACAATCACTTGCACACGATTTCTGTCACATCGAGCCAATTGGGTGATGCGTCAGTCGATGAATATTTTGAAATCATCACGCGCCGCTTCAAGACCAAATGATTTGAGTCTATTTCAACTTTTTCTTGAAATAATAAAGGGCACTGCCTTCTGGGAAATCGTCTAGCCTTGCGTACTCCTCATATCCTAGTTTGCGATAAAATTCTGGTGCCTGCCAGGTATATGTGTCAGTGTACGCGTACTTACAACCAAGCCTTATTGCTTCTTTCTCAAATTCCTCCATGAGTTTACGGCCCCAACCTTTTCCACGAAGTGAATCATGTATCCAGAGAGTTCTTATGGCTGCCCATCCCCAACGGGCTGCACCGACAATGGAGCCGACCACTTCTTTCTTGTCATTTTTCAGGATGAATGAAAAGAATGTATCTTTGCGATCATGGCCGTGAGACGCATGATGTGCGACCATCCCAGACGAGATCACATCCCATTCATCATTTTCTGGCTGACCTGCTATAAAAGTTATGTCCATGTTTCAATTGTAACAACAAAATATTTGAATTGACCTAAGTGCTCTAATTATTCTAATTTCTAAATAAATTCCAAGCTCAAAATCTAAGTTCCAAGTGAAATCCAAATGACCTGCCGGCAGGCAGGTATATTTGGTCTTTGCAATTTGCCATTAATATGAAGTTTAGATTTAGGTCAATTAGGAATTAGAAATTATTACCAAGGTAATTGCTCCATGGTAATATTTTTAGGTCGCTCAATTTATACTTAGTGAGTGCTTTCACAAAAAATCTAGCTAATACTATATCTGTGAGAAGGAAAGCATTTTTTTCGACTGCTGCACGCCTGATCTTATATCCATCTGATACTTTTTTATCTAGATTTTCTGTACTTTCATCAAATGTTTCTTGAATATTTATTACTATGGATACTTCGCCACTTCTTATCACATCAATCACACTAGGGTGTGTGTTCTCGTATACTTTTGAGACTCTTGTGGATGGTACGTGGTGCACAGCCAGGTACTTATGAGTATTTTCGGTTGTATAAATAGTAAAGCCGAGACTAGCTAGCTTCCAAGCTGCGTCAAGCATCTTCTCTTTTTGTGCATCTCCACCGACAGTGAAAAGAACTCCCTTTTTCTTTATGGCAAAACCTGTGGCATATGTTGCTTTCATAAACGCTTCTGCTGCCGTCTCGCCGAAGCATGCTACCTCACCAGTGCTGGACATTTCTACTCGTAGTACCGGGTCTGCACCAGGCAATCTAGCAAATGAAAACTGCGGAGCCTTGACTGCAACATATGGAATATTTTGAATCACCTGCTCACTAGGACTTCCAAAATATGCGTCAACAGCAAGTGTTGGAAAATTCACACCAGTAGCCTTCGAGATAAAGGGCACTGTACGCGACGCTCTTACATTCATCTCTATCACATACACATCGTTGTCCTTTGCGATAAATTGGATGTTGAATGGACCTGTGATGACAAGCTCTCTCACAAGAGATTCGGCAATAGCACGTATTTTTCTTTCTGTTTGCGAGAATATTCTTTGCGCAGGGAATATGATATGTGCGTCGCCAGAGTGCACTCCAGCCAGCTCTATGTGCTCCGATATAGCATATGTGATAATCCTGCCTTTTTGGGCTACGCCGTCATATTCTATTTCTTTTGCCTGATTTATAAACTGCGTCACTGCTATTGGTAAATCTTTTCCTATATGCGCATACTTTTTGATGTAAGCTTTGAGCTGGCCCACGCTATAGCACACGCTCATAGCACTACCTGACAAGACGTATGATGGACGAAGGAGCACTGGATAGTTCACTTTTTTGGCAAAAGAAAGAGCAGCAGGTAATGTGGTAAGTGCATCCCATTTGGGTTGGGGTATATCGAGTCTGTCAAGAAGCGCAGAGAATGTTTTTCTATTTTCTGCTTTTTGAATCGTACTTGCGGGAGTGCCAATGATTGTCACGCCGGCTCCTGATAACCCCATAGATAGGTTGTTGGGAGTTTGTCCACCGACAGACACAACTACTCCCTCCGACTGCTCGAAATCAAAGATGTCTAGTACTCTTTCTAGCGTGAGCTCCTCGAAGTACAACCTGTCTGACATATCATAATCCGTAGATACTGTTTCTGGGTTGCAATTTATTATGATCGATTCGCGACCATGTTTTTGGATTGCTAGCGCAGTATTGACACATGTCCAATCAAACTCCACAGATGACCCAATGCGATATGGCCCAGACCCAAGCACCATCACACTTTTTCGACCAAGTGGCAAGATGTCATCATGCCCTCCCATATATGTTGCGTATAGGTAATTTGTTTTTGCTGGAACTTCTCCTGCGAGAGTATCTATCTGGAAGAAAGAAGGTCTTATTCCGAACTTTTTTCTAGTGGCTCTTATTTGGGATTCATTTTGCCCAAACATTTTGGCTATTTGACTATCTGCATATCCAAGGCGCTTGAGATGAATGAGCTTTTCTTTTGTGATATCACCGCTTACTCTTCCGCCGTCTACTATTGTCTTTATTCTATGCAAGAACCATATGTCAATGCCCGTTGTCTTCTGAATATACGTGATACTGACTTTCTGCTTTATGGCATGAGCTATCGCGAAAAGCCTTCTGTAGGTGGGCATTTTTATATATTTTAGTATTTCGCCTTTATTTTTGAAGTTGCCGTGCATCACGCCTTCTGCACCTATCTCGAGCATTCTTACTGCCTTTTGGATAGCTTCCTCAAATGTCCTCCCTATGCCCATGACCTCTCCCACAGATTTCATGGAAGTCCCAATGTCCTCATGAGCTCCCAAAAATTTCTCAATATCCCATCTTGGCACTTTCACAACAACATAGTCAAGCGCAGGCTCAAAGAATGATTTTGTAACTTTTGTGACTTGGTTTGGGATATCTATTAGTGAGTAACCAAGTGCAAGTTTTGCTGCTACATACGCAAGAGGATATCCTGTTGCCTTACTTGCTAGGGCAGAGGAGCGTGATAGCCTAGCATTTAGCTCTATCACATAGTAATCAAGCGATCTATTTGGTGATAATGCAAATTGCACATTACATTCTCCGACGATGTTTAGGGATCTGGCTATCTCAATAGCTTTGGCACGGAGCGTATGATACTCCTCATTCGTCAGTGTCTGACTGGGTGCTACGACAATAGATTCGCCTGTGTGGATGCCTATTGGGTCAAAGTTCTCCATGTTGCAGACGGAAATACAATTGTCATAGACATCTCTCACAATCTCGTACTCAATTTCCTTATAATGGTGCAGATATTGCTCGACTAGTATCTGTGGTGACACGGCTAAAGCAAGCGAGGCTAGCTTCTCAAAGTCATCCATTTTGTAAACTACTCCAGAGTTCAGACCTCCTAGTGCATAAGCTGCTCTTATCATGACAGGCAAACCCATTTGCGATGCAACTTTTTTACCGTCCTCTACATTTGTAACAGCCACACTTTTGGGCGTAGATATACCGAGCTTTCTCAAATGATTTGCAAAAAGCTCTCTATCTTCAGACAGAATAATCGACTCTACAGGTGTCCCAATTACATTCACCTTATGTTTCTTTAATATTTCCTTTTGGAAAAGTTCGACTCCACAGTTTAGGGCCGTCTGACCGCCAAAAGCGAGGAGTATTGTGTCTGGTTTTTCTTTCTCGATTACTCTCTCGACGAAATACGGTGTAACTGGCAAAAAATACACCTGGTCAGCTAGAAGCTCTGATGTTTGGACTGTTGCTATATTCGGGTTTATAAGTACTGTTTTTATTCCTTCTTCCTTTATGGCTTTTATTGCCTGACTACCCGAATAATCAAACTCGCCAGCCTCTCCGATCTTTAGTGCTCCAGAACCTAGAATAATAACTTTCTTTATGCTGTTATTTATGTTTTGGATTTTGTGTTTTCCTTTGGAAGGCATAATTTAATCTAATATTTTATTCTCAAATTTAGTTACATGTAATTTTTGAGACAAGGGGTGAAATTTTTTCACATCACTGTTTGAGTCCATGTGACATGTTCGAGTTTGATGGGAAACAAATTTCATCCTTTGTCTCATACATGCGACCTTGTGTATGCAAACATCCTCCCCCGCGTCAGCACCAGCCACGTTCGACGTGGCCGCGGTACCTCCTCCTACGCCTTTTAGGCTTCGGCGGACAGGTCCTTCAAAAGGTAGGATCTTTTGAGCTAATAATACTTATTAACCTTATAAACTTTATGAACTTTATAAACCTTATAACCTCTCTATAAACTTGTCAAATATCCATTCCGTATCTTTGGGACCTGGATTTGCTTCTGGATGGAATTGGACTGACATAAATGGCAACTTTTTATGAATGATTCCTTCGTTTGTCTCATCATTGGCATTTGTGAACCAAGACCTGAAGCCTTGGGGTACTTTGCTAACTGCAAAACCATGGTTCTGTGTCGTCAGATAGCATTTCTTTGTCCCGTCAAGAATGCATGGATGGTTTTGGCCACGATGTCCAAACTTCAGCTTGTAAGTATCTCCTCCCGCAGCAAGTGCTAGTATCTGGTTGCCAAGACAAATCCCAAGGATTGGGGTCTTTCTCTGCAAGGCCTTTTTGACAACTGCTATTGTGCCGGTCACTATCTTTGGGTCACCTGGACCATTTGACACAAGCAATCCATCAAAGTCTATTCCAAGCTCAAATGGATCTGTATCATATGGCACAGTTGTTAGACTCACGTCGTCGCGAGTGAGAAGTAACTTCTGAATGTTGCGCTTTACCCCACAATCGATGAGTACTATCTTCTTTTTTCCTTTTCCCTCTTGGTAAACTCTTTTGGTCGATACACCAGCAACGAGATTGTCTAGATTAGGATCATGCATCTCCATCTTTTTGACACCTGATGTGATCGTTGCTAACATCGCTCCTTGTTCTCTGATCTTTTGAGTAAGATACCTGGTATCCGTCACCTCTATGGCAGGAATTCGCTCGCGCTTCAACCAATCTCCAAGGGGTGTAATATTTGACCAATGTGACTGGGTCGGGTTGTATGTGGAAACAATTATTCCTTTTACCTGTATTTTACTTGACTCCCAGAAACTCGATGGCTGTACGCCATAGTTCCCAATGAGTGGATAGGTAAATATAAGTATTTGCCCGCTGTAGGATGGGTCTGTGATGCTCTCTGTGTATCCAGTCATACCCGTCGTAAAGGCTGCCTCACCCGCCACGTCAATATCAGCACCAAAAGATATCCCTTCGTATTTTGTCCCATCGTGCAAGGTAAGATAAGCTATTCTTCTTTTCATACTACAATCCTGTCGAATGAGCTTGACCTTAATTTATTTTTTTATCAAAATCGATCATGCTGTGGTGGGCTCAAACATGTGATACAAAAAAAATTAAGGTCAAGCTCCATACTCAAACTGCATAATTTCATTTTTTATGGTTTTTGCATTGTGATTTGGTCTATGGTTTGTTTTTTGTCGAATCACTGTTTGAGTCCATGTAACATGTTCGAGTTTGATGAGATAAAAAAGAGGCCATAGACCAAATATATTTACTAACTTCTTTGCAATAATACCAGGGCTAAAAGAGCCATCCGAACGTACATCCCATTTTTTATTTGTTCTGTCAGATAGAGCGCCCGTGGATCACTATCCACGTCAAGCGTGATCTCACCGACCCTAGGTAATGGGTGCATTAGGATAGTTTTTTTGCTTGCTTTATCATTCACAAGTTTTTTGGTAAGCACATAGGCTAGCTTCACTTTCTCATACTCTTTCAGACTCTTGAATCTTTCTTTTTGTACGCGCGTCCAGTACCAGACATGACACCCCTCTGGTATTTCTTTTTGTGATGATATCTCGAATATTTTGACACCTCTTTTTGCTGCATATGCTTTCACATGATCTGGCATTTTGAGATTTTTTGGCGACAGGAGATATACAGTGACATTTTTGAAAAGCGCCAGTCCTTTGAGAAGTGAGTGAACAGTGCGACCATACAGCAGATCTCCTACAAGAAGTATCTTCAGTCCGTTCAATGTCTTGTGTTGCCTATACATAGTATAAAGGTCTAGGAAGGCCTGAGTAGGGTGCTCGCCAGATCCGTCGCCCGCATTGATGACAGGTACTCTGGTCGCTGCTTCTGCAGCAATTTTTGCTGTTCCTTCGACAGGATGACGCATGATAATGACATCACTATATGTCTCAAACACCTTAGTGCTGTCATTTATGGTCTCACCTTTCACGGCAGATGAAGTCTGTGTTGGGTTCTGATACTCGATCACTTGTCCTCCAAGTCGCTTCACAGCAGCCGCAAAGGAACTAAATGTACGTGATGATGGTTCGTAAAATAGGAGCGTCGCCAGCTTGCCTTTCAGGAGATCTATGTAGCCTTTCTTTTCGACCACTTTTCTGATTATGTCTGCTTTGTCGAAAAGTAATAACAAATCTGAAGACGAAAATTGTTCTAGTGACAATATATCGGTTGAGAAAAACGGATTTGTTTTCTTTGGCATAGATTTGTAAAAAGAACTTGTGAAAGATAACAAATATTATTGGTATTTGTCAAACCCAATTTAGTTTGGGCTGAATTGACCTACTGGGGAGGGTAGATAAAAGTGCTATGTGCTAAGTTCGAAGAGCTATGTTCCAAGTTCTGAATTCCCCCGATTATATCGGGACATGCAAGTTCCAAGTGAGTTACATAATATACACTTCATCATGCACAGTGGTTTTTGACGTGGAATTTGGCATGTGGAACTCGGAACTCAAAAAGGTAGTACAATTGTTACATATGAAATGGAATCACGAAATAGCTCATTTCCTACTGTCAGGTGGGGTCGTCATCACGAAGGATGATTATGACTCTGTATACAAGTCATCTGACAAAGACGAGATAGAAAAAATCCAAAGGAAACAACTAGCTGATTTGCCATCTATGTTGAGTCTTTTGACAGAGGTAGAGCTTTCAGTCGAAGCAATCGCAAAGAGTATGCACGAGTACGGTATACATATTGACAAGGAAAAGCTTACTAACTTAAAAGAAAAATACGAAGAAACTAGAGAGGTGCTTATAAAAAGCATTACAGATAAACTGGGACCCATAAACCTAAACTCTCCCAAGCAACTAGGACAAGTTCTAGTCCTAGAGCACAAATTGAATTTGCCAAAAACCAAAACTGGGCAATATATGACCTCATCGGATGTGTTGACGCCATATGTAGAAAAGTATGCAGTAGTGCGCGAAATTCTAGAATTTCGCGCACTGGACAAAATCATAAACACGTATATCACACCCATCCTCGACAGACTAGACTGCTGCTCCCGCATCCACCCTAGGTACGACCAGATGTCCGCAGCCACAGGCAGACTAGCTAGTCATGACCCGAATATCCAGAGCACTCCTGTGAGTGGTATCTATGGCGAAGCCATAAGATCGGTCTTTACGTCCCCATCTGGATCGAAACTAATATCTTTTGACTATTCACAACAAGAACTCCGAATACTAGCGCATCTGTCTGGTGATAAAGAACTGCATGACGCATTCGCAAAAAATATTGACGTGCATATCCTTACGGCGTCAAGAGTGCTTGACATACCTATAGATAAGGTAGGCAAGGCGGAGCGCAATATCGGCAAGACACTAAACTTTGGGATAGTGTATGGCGAGACATCGTATGGCCTCTCTCGCCAGCTCGGCAAATCGCCAGAGGAATGTGCCGGAATACTAAAACGATACTTTGAGACCTACAGTGGCGTAAAAAGATATTTTGACAATCTACTCATCCATGCCAAAATTCACGGATATATAGAGACCATCCTAGGTAGAAGGCGCGGAATACCAGGTCAAAAAATGTATACGCCAAAAAAATCCCTCCTCGCATCAGAAGAGAGGATACTCAAAAACTTCCCCATCCAAGGCTCTGCTGCAGATATGACCAAAAGAGCGATGGTAAATATTTGGAAAAATGTAATGCCAAAATATCCGCAAGCACACATGGTGATGCAGATACATGATGAGCTGGTGTTTGAATACAGCATATCTGATGAGGGTGTAGCGGATAGGGTGCAGGGGGTAGATAAATATACAAAAAAACAAGAAGTTATCCTGAGCCTGCCGAAGGATCCAGAAAAAAATCTGAATGATTTCATTAAAGATGTAAAGGCTACTATGGAAAACGCACTAACTCTATCTGTGCCTGTCGTTGTCGACGCAAAGGTGGGCGGTAGTTGGGGAGAAATATAAGAGTAAAGTTCCAAATTCCAAGTTCCAAGATAATTATCTCGCAGTGAAATTAAAATTTTTCTTAGTTTGTCATGCTGTATTTATTTCAGCATCTTGTACTAAGAAGTCATTTGCTATTACCTGACACGACTTTTAGTTTCCAAATAACTCCTTAGATCCTTTATCGCGATTGATCTCATGTTATTTTTATTCTTTTCCTCAAGTGTCATCTGACCCCATGTCTTACGACTGCCATTTGGGATGAAAATTGCGTCCCAACCAAATCCCTGGCCGCCCTTTGGGATTCTCGCTATCTCGCCACCAGTGCGGGCCTCAAAGAACTTTGCTTCTTTGCCATCATACAGACAGAAGCAAACTTCGGCGGATGCTCTACGATCAACGAAGCCGGTAAGCAGCCGGACTAGCCCTTCATTATGTAACTTTTTGTAAAACCACTTGATGAATGGTCCTGGGAGCTTGTCAAAAGCGTGGAAGCGGAGACCTGTGTCTTCGGTCAGTATATAGCCGGTCTTCACCTTTTTGTATGCGTCTTTTGCTTTGTAGAGAGCGATGTCCTTCAAACTGAATGATTGTATTTCTGGAGAATCAAGATCAATATTACTGATGGGCAAACCAAGTAGAGCAGAGATGTCTCTTACTTTGTGCTGATTACCTGTGACCAAGGTTATTTTTGCTGCTCTGACCTTTGGTTTTTTCATAAGGCCAATTCATACTATACACCCAAACATATACTTTTCAATGCGACTGAAAATGTTGGGTTAAAAATAGAATTGTGCATGGCAATATTTATAGAAATTGTCCCATGAACGGCTGTTTTTTAATTTGTGCGCTGGGGACACAGAGCTTGGGTAAAACTTATAAGTGGTGAAGTTTTATATGCTTTCGATCAATATATATAGATCTTGGAAAATAAATGCCCTCATTTCTTTGGGACAAAACCCTTTGCACATACGGCAAAGTTCCAATAATAGTCCTACTTAGATCATGAGTTGCAGGGTATAGCTCCAAGCCACTAGACCCATCCTCCCAAAAATGCTCTTTCATACCAAGACCACGATCTAAGTATCTATCAGTCGCACATGTAAAAGGGTCATTTACTATTCCATCAAGATTATCAAACTTGGAACGCCATCTTTTGCCTAATTTTTTTGTTACAAAACCTTTATCTTCTTCATCGCCCCACCCGGCCGGATTCAGAGAGAAATAGTCTGTCTCATAGGCCCCAGATCCTTCGAATTCCTTTTCGACAGTAGTTGCCAGACCCTCAAGTCCAGGTCTTCTGTATCCATACCTCACTCTCCATGCTCTATTAGTCATGTCATCTCCATCATCATAATTAGATATGGATTGATCGGGGAATGTCAAACTTGCGTGGATACGTGGCCATTCACCTGAATAGTCCAAACAATCTATCTCTCGTTTGAATATATCCGAGGGCTGACCAGTATTGACTAAAGCAATTTGTAGCAAGTATCTAGATGCACTCGAAAACATTTTCATCCTAGGAAGTTTTCCTGTAAATTCGTAGGCAAAATGTGCGCCTCTCACATTTTCCCAAGGCTTTACTGAATGACAATTTCGGATAGCGCGTCTGAAGTCATTTGATCTCAGAGCCATACCATCACGCATTTCAGGTAAGTATTGTGACATTGTACCAATAGCATCTAACACTTCTTGAGCGCCTTGTTGTTCGAATGGCTTGCCTCTTTGCAATAATCGTTCAAATAACATTTTATAACTAAATTATATTTTGTAGGTATGGCAGGAACACTAAAATCTACTCTGTAGTTGAAGGTAATGTTCGTGAACCTCGTCTGGAATTAATCCCTAAAAATGCAGCCAATGGCAAACTCACATGTCTATGTTATACAAGCCTTCGGCGATTAAATTTGCTAAGTTAAAAATGTCTATAAGAAATGTGCCTGAGGTGGGACTTGCCACAGTCATACGACGTGGCACCCTGTCGAATGACAGGGTGAACCCACATTGATCCTTCAAATAAAAAGTGTGCCCGAGGTGGGACTTGAACCCACACTTCTTGCGAAATACGCCCCTAAAGCGTACGTGTATGCCAGTTTCACCACTCGGGCCAAACCTACACCCTACACCCTACACCCTACACCCTACACCCTACACCCTACACCCTACACCCTAAAAGTGAATTATACCCCACCACAACAGGAAGAAGACATGCATTTTATGTTCTGCAGCTACTTATCACTGCTGGTACGTGGGGTCAAATACCCCTTCTTGCACAGGAGCGCCGACATTCTGAAGTTCTGTTTTCTCGATTAGAGTCGTAACTTGTTTCTTCAAGGTGACGGTTTCCTTCTCGACAAAATAGAGTCTCGTGAGAACCATCACTACGATGAGCAGTGACAAGAGCGATACAAACACCAGCCAAAAATGACTATCTTGTTTTTTTGATGATTTGCTTGTCTTGGCCATAGTTGTAAATGTGTCAGCCAAAGGCTGATCGGCCTCGGGCCGAAACTGTGAACTGCAAAAATAGTATCGCACTGTACAGTCCGTGTCAAGCTCATGACTTTCAAATGGAGTTGTATATGCGCTGCGCTATGTGAGACAATCTGCTCCAATTTGGAACTATCACCCGCAGATAAACCAAACTGCTTTAGGTGTGCAGCTTGTAGGAGAGATCTCTCGCCGCCTCTTTGCGATCCAGAAAGCGCCAGAAGACGACATAGGGGGGCATGGAACCCACAATATCCAGAGTGCCAAGTATTCAGACAAGGAGTAGCCCCCACAACTCATGAAGATCCATATAAAATCCTTGCAGAAAAACTTAGAAGGAGAAAATGACTAGTGAATCATATTTACGGATTTTTGCACAGTCAAGGTAAGGATATCTCCCTACAACCTAAAACCTAGCACCTACAGCCCTATAGCTATTGTTTCTTCACCAGCCTTGCAGATCTGATGATAGACAAAACCTCCCCATCAGGTCCGACAAACTCTGTGGTATTTGTGAGAGTGATGTACTGATTCAGATAGTCAGATAGTGCTATTTGACATGATTTCAGCTCTTCTGATAGCTCATTTACCTTCATTTGGTTTGCTATGACACTAGGATTCTTCTTCAGTACATCTTTTACTTTTGCTACTTCTCGCTTGACTGTGTCTTGCTTCTCAGCGACTACTGAATAGTCCTTGTCTTGCTCGATCGTACTTTTCAGCATCTCTTTCTGCGCCTTCAGCTTCTCACGAAGTGAGCCCATATCAGCTAGGTATCCTTTTATGAGGTCTTCGATAGCTGATAAATTTTCGTAAGATGGGTTTGTTGATTTATCTGTTTTTGCCATATGCGACTCCCACTTTATCACAAGGTTAGTAACAAAATCAACCGAATTCAATAGTCATTGCGAACGCGGTAGATCAATTCCTAGCTGAATATTTTCAAAAGCCTCTCAATCTTCTTCCTATAAAACGCACCTATCAGAAAGAGTGAAATGATCGCAAGATATGCAGGAAATGCATATGCCGTGAATGACCAAGTGGTAATTGCAGTGAAGCTAGTGAGAGCTGTCACAAAACCTGTAGCATATGGCATCACATTTTCTGAATCTGGATATCTCCATAGTTTGACAAGCGTCGGAATGGCTGCAAGTAAATCGCTCATTATTGCAAAAAGCACGGCTATTGCAGGGTCCTTTGTAATGGCCCAAAGAACGAGCGCCAAGATAGAGCACACTCCACATAGATAATCGAACTTCTCGAGTTTCCAATATGCATTTTTGTTTACAAAAGACGCTCCAAAGACTATGAGCGGACAAAAGCCCGCCATAAATACAGGGAGTGCTGCCCATGTGACGCCATCTGAAAATGATGCTACAGATCCGATGATCGGGGCTATTGCCCATATGAGCCATGTTACCCTATTGGGCTTCGTCTTACCCTTTAGAGTGTCTAGGGTATATGACCCTATGCCGTAAAATCCTAGAAGTGTCCCAGCAAGAATAAATAAATTCATATTCTCAAACATATGTATCATTGTAGCTTATTCATTCTAGTCATTTCGATCTTCGATGGCATGAGAGACCTGCCTGCCGGCAGGCAGGAATCCCTCGTCAATAATCTTACCCAGTTATAATTCTATTTTTGTGCTATGCTATAGGATATAATTTGATCTGTTTATGTCAACGAAAGAAATGATCAATATTCCTTCAGACTGGATGGTAGGACAAGAAGGTAGAGAATATTTACCCCCTATTGCAGATAGATTGGCAAACAACTTTGGTGTCGCTTTGAAACTTGCCCAAACCATATATGATGCGCACTTCACAGGCCCACAGGCTACCTTCGACCAGCTATATGCAAGAACTGGAGCAAGTAGACCAGATCGCAATTTGAATAGTTTGATAAGGCGTGGCAGAGCGTCTACTCTCGATCCATCCCAAAGAGTCAGACTTCTCAACGACCTTGCCACACCTCACAATCTTTTGCCTGTTGAGTTTGCATTACTTGGAAATATAAACCCTTATGATGTCCTTCGCGCACAACAGGCTCGTGAACTCATAAAGGAAATCCCCGGTCTTGAACAGCTGTGGCAACAGACATTAATACACGCAGACACAACAGTTGGAATGTGTATGGATGAAGGGATACGTCTTGAACAAATTGGTCCTGTCGCCTGTCAAGAAGCTATGGTTCAAGCAGCAAAAAATCTTTTAATGCAGGAAGATTCAAGAAGGTCTTCACCACAATCTTTACGAGATATAGTACACAGTCTAGTACTTGTTCCTGAATATGTGATGAATGATTTAAAAAATGAAAGAGTATTCGAATGTATACTCAAGAAATTTGGACCCATACTCATTCCGGGTTACGAAGAACACCCAATTAAATTCGATTCAAGACTAAAAAAAAGAACCAAGGATAAGGCCCATACTCTAGCAATGCAAAGAGTAGATGCGCTATATAGGGCTAGGACAAATATGGACAATCAACCGACTATAGGAGCTAGTATCTACTTACCTGAAGATGAGAAAAGAAAGTTGTGCTTGTAGACAAGGATACGTGAAGGAATGCTAGCAAAATATAATGAGAGGATTTCATCACTATATAGACCAAATTCTGCGCACATCATCTAGCGACTTTACGAATAAATACTCGCCATGCTTGTTGCTTTCACCAATGAACTCTTTCAGAGTCTTGCTTGGGTACATATCGAAGTCGCCTAACACTGCCAGACGGAAATGATAGTTTGTGAGCTTTTGCAGGACTTCGCCAAGCTTCCTAGTGCTTAGATCGAAGAAATCCCTTTCGAAGTTGTAGTCATGAAGCACTAGGCGATCTGTGTCGAGGTTGCCAATGATATCAAGGATATCCTGTTCATTTTTTACAAGAACATCATCATATTTGATATACATTGCTTTTTTGCTTCCGATATCGATTATTTCTCTTCGCATAATGTGCAAGTCTGAAGTTTAGAAATTAGGTGAATTAGATCAATTAGAAATTCTCTCATTCTCAATTCTTATGTACTTCCTATAATTCCCCAAATCATTCATAAAATTTCGTACACCACCTGTCGGGTCTGTCACATCTCCATCGAATCTTGGGATTATGTGGATATGGAGGTGCATCACTGTCTGGCCAGCTGACATTCCTTGGTTTATACCATAGTTGAAGCCTGTGGGTTTCTGACCGAGGTAGGGGAGAGACTGCATTTTTTCTACATACATTCTTACCACCTCATACAATCTATCATTGTAAGACTTTTTCAAAATTGAATCCCTTGCCCCAGACTTATCATCATAGTACTTTTTGAAATCCATGTCAGTCAGTATCTTCACAATCTTTTGCATGACTGGTACTAGCGTTACTTGCTCATACTCATTCATCTCGAGTATCGTGCCGAAGTGTCTCTTTGGGAAAAGCTCCACGTGGCCAGGGTTCACAGGCACATCACACAAATGAGCCATGAAAAGCCCATCTTCATAAATATCATTTGTTGTTGGATTTTCTCTTGTATGACAAAAGAAACAAAAGTCTTTGGACATATAAGCAAATTATACATAAACACCATGAAGCGATCTCTTCAACAGTCATTGCGAGGAACCTTAGTGACGAAGCAATCTCACAATCAAGATGTTGTCATTCGTGTAACAGTCACTTAATTCGGTGTCACTTTTCTTTTTTGTCATCCTGAACTTGTTTCAGGATCTAGCATCCATTCTGTCACTAAGATCCCGAACAAAACTTCGTAATTTCGGGATGACAGCAATAGGGTATTTCTGTCATCGATATTATTGACTATTACAATTCGGTCATTGGCCGATCGCGATGACAGTTAGATTTTGAGCCTCACATAATGCAAAACTACTACACCTTCCTCTGACATGATCTTTCGCAGATGCAGTCTGATTGTCGGGGTAGGGGAGGGGAAAAGTGGTATACCACTCCCGAGGATCACGGGCACTATGCCTACATAATATTCGTCAATTGCGTCACTCTGCAAGAAATTGTTTAGAAGTTTGCCACCTCCGAAAACAAATATGTTTTTGGCACTACTTTCTTTTACGCTTTTTACTACGTCGCCTTTTATGAAGTGGACGTTATCGTGATTTTTCTTCTTACTAGACGTGGCAACGTACACATTCTTGCCTGCGAAGTCTTTGTGCATACCAGCCTTGTAGCAATTGTGACCCATCACAACAGAGTCTACCCCCTGTAGGAATTTCTCATAATCCCACTTTTCTTTTGTGTCAAGCGACTTGTCGCCATCGCCTCTTATCCACTCGTAACCTCCACTAAGTGTTGCGATATATCCGTCCAGGCTCATGGCCAAAGTCATGACTATTCTTTTTTGCATAGATAAATAATCTATTTAGATTTGTTTACTTGCGATACTTTTCTGGCACAGGGAAATGTTTGAGATTTGCTCCAAGTACAAAGCAGGTAATTGCCACAAGAAATAGTAACCAGATCACGCCCATACCAGGCGCCCAATATGGACCATCTATTACCACATCCTTTTGGGAAAAAACTACCATCTCCAAAGCCAAGGTAAGAAATCCGAAAAAATATAGTACATGGGACAGACTGTCCCAAAAATTATTTTTCATAGATAAAACTCTCAAATGTGTAATTATCCTTCCACCAATTGTAGCACCACACGAATTATCTGAAAAAGCGGGGACGATGTTGGAAGCAAAAGCAATGTTCACGAGATATAATAGGACTTTAGGAAACGTGTCGGAGTGCTCAACTCGCACTTGCCGATGCACAGTGAGGCTTAGAGCGAGTTAGTCCCGATAGCGAAGCGTATCGGGAGTCGATAAAGCATCGATTGCGTGTACAAACCGTAGAATTAGGAAACGTGTCGGAGTGGTCGATCGAGCACGCCTGGAAAGCGTGTGTCGCTGCAAGGCGACCGGGGGTTCGAATCCCCCCGTTTCCGCCAAGATTATTATAAGGCTTTAATGAAGTAAAAAATAGTTTTAAAAAATCACATTAAAGATGTAGCCCATTATCATTATCCCGATAATGCTGACTGCAAAAAATGCAGCAAGTAGTTGCCACCTCATCACCTTTTTGAGAATCATTGATTCTGGAATAGACACTGTCACAATAGCCGTCATAAATGCAAGAGCTGTCCCAAGCGGCACACCTTTGCCAACCATCGCCTCCATGACAGGTATCACACTTACCGAATTGGCATAAAGTGGCGCGCCAAGCAGAGTCGCAAGAGGCACTGCCCACCAAGACCTATTGGAGAGATATTGCTCTACAAATGTGGCTGGCACAAATCCATGAATAAGAGCTCCTATACCAACTCCCAAGACGACATAAGGGAAGACGGTGCTCGTGATATTCATCCCATCATTCCAGAAATATTTCAGTTGTTCTGCAATAGTGAGTGAATTTCCATTATTTTCTGACTCTACTTGCTTCCGAGATTTGAATTTCAGTAGTTCTGGCTTCACATATTTTTCCATTCCCATTTTTTGGATTATGAATCCCCCCAACATCGCGATGATTATCCCGACTGTGTTATAAATAATTGTGACCTTGAAGCCAAACATCGCGGGAAATAAGTAGAGAGAAGACTCGTTCACAAGTGGTGATGATATAAGAAAAGCGAATGTCACCCCTAGCGGAATACCCGCTCCTAAGAATCCGATAAATAGTGGGATAGAAGAGCATGAGCAAAAAGGAGTAATCACCCCCAGAAGTGCAGCCATCAGATAATCCAGCCCGTACCATCTTTTTTTCGTGAGAATATCTCTCACTTTTTCCATCGGAAAGTAATAGCGAGTGATAGCCATCACATAATTGATGACCACAAGGAGTAGTCCTATTTTTAGGACATCATAGATAAAGAAATTTACCGCATCTCCTAAAAATGAATGAGGATTGATATGAAGCCACTGATACGTTAGAAGGTCTGCAAACAATTGGATGGGTCTGAATATATCCATAGATTAGCATTTGTCTCCGCAGCTACAAGTATTAAGCACTTTTTCTTCTTTTGTCTCTCCTGTAGTCAAGGCTTCTTTTATTTGATCGATACTCGGAACAAACCCTGTCATGAGAGGCTCGCCGTCTACTGCAAGCACTGGGGTCGACATAACACCCATCTCGATGATTCGAGCAACATCCGTGACGTATTCCACTTTTTCATTAAGTTTGAGCTGCTTTACCGCTTCTTCGGTAAGCTCATATAACTTCTTGCATTTTGCACACCCCGAACCGAGTACCTGGATGTTCATAATGAAAATACAGAACTAGTAATCTTTTTCCCTTTTTTTGTCAGAGAGTAGTACACTCGAAGACCTTCTTTCTTGTCTTCTACGATACCGGCTTCTTTTAGGTCTTTCAGGTGATGGGAGATGAGACTTTGGGAGAGACCCAAATGTTCGATCAGTTCGCACACGCAGTGTGTCCCGCTTTTTAGTATACAAAGGAGCTTGAGCCTGCTTTCTTCTGAAACTATTTTGAGAATCCTTGAGAGAGAAGTGACATGAGCACTCTCTTTGCTAGATGCAGAGCAACAACTATATGAACCCATGTTCATATACTACACCCATTTGTCAAAAGTTACAAATCATTCACGACAAAGGATCAATCATATACGCAAAGCCCGTCGATGCTAAATACGCAAAAGTTGACGGACATTGCGAAGTTGAGATGGAATCTTTGTCAACTTCGCATGCTTTGATATAATCTGAAGATGGATAAAATCAGTGAACTGGAAAAAAGAATAATTGAGATTGAAGGTAGAAACAAAAGGGTAGAGGTAGATAAGGCATGGGAATCTTCGTATACAAGACGCGTCCTTCTTATCCTCTTTACATATACCACAATGGTCGTGTATATGGGACTTGTCTTGCGAGTCGAGCCATTTGTGAATGCTATTGTCCCCACCTTGGGCTTTCTTCTATCTACCTTGTCCTTGTCTTTCTTCAAACAATTCTGGATCAAAAATATTCATAAGAGAGTAGTGAAATAAACATCAAGTACACATGACATCCTCCGTCAATCGCTATGCGATCGACACCTCCTTCACAAAGGAGGACCGTCATTGCATTTTGGGTCTCCCTTTGGGAAGGGAGTACCCCGCTCAAGATTCGCATAAGCGAGCTCTGAGCGGGGGAGGGATGCATTACTAACACTGCTATAATCATTCTATGAACCCTACAATCGAAATATATACTCCCAAAGACAAAGAGGGGGTGAAGAGAGTGGTACTAGGTGGACTCAAAGAGTTTGGCTTCGAATATCACAAAGAGTTTGATTCTGATCTGGACGACCCACATAAGTACTATATAGATGGTGGTGGAATTTTTTATGTCCTGAAGCTGGATGGTGACATGATCGGCACTGTTGCGGTAATAAAGAATGGAAAGATTGGAACGCTCAAGAGACTATACGTGAACAAGAGTTATCATGGAAATAGATATGGCTCAATGTTACTAGACAAAGCAATGGAGTTTTGTAGAAACAATGGTATTACGGAAATGGAATTTTAGACCAATAAGAAATTCACAAAAGCCCACAAGCTATACCAGAGGAGAGAATTCGAGATCGTGAAAGAAGATGAGAGTAGTTATTATATGGAAAAAGATCTATAGAGAAATGCATGTCTTATCTGCTTTTATTGAGGGATGCAATCTTTCGACCACCTAACTGAAATTTAGAATAAACAAGAGATTTTAGTATGTAGCTTGAAACAAGCGTAGCTCCCAACTTTTCGTCATCTCGACTCCTCCGATTAGGAGGGTGGAGAGATCCCTTGTAGATCTTTAAATATATTATTGTCAAAAAGTAAATTTCCTGAATTGGGCTCAACTAGATACTGATTTATAATATGATATATATGTATAAATAAATAACGAGGGATCTCTCCACCCTCGACAAGTCGAGGGGTCGAGATGACGCGAATAATGATTATTGGCTTAAGGTACAATTGCCACTATCATCAATGCGCAACATCAAGCTAATCCACCTTTGGTATCTTCTCGACTCGCTGAATCCAGGTAACGGCATATATGTACTGTATCTGACGCAAGTCCTAGGGTCAGCCACACTCGGCATGACAATAGTGGGTCTCGACAAGCTCACACAAGCCATATGCGAAGTGCCAACTGGCATACTTTCTGACAAAATAGGTAGACGCAAGACTTTCATCCTAATGACCATCGCCATACTTGTCGGGACCGCAATTTATGCATTTGGCACTACATTTCTCGTGCTTGCTGTAGGATCTATTGTCGCTGGACTTTCGCGTGCATTTTTTAGTGGTAGTGTAGACGCATATGTATATGAGTCGCTGAAGGATGAGGGAAAGGTGGCGGAGTTTGGCAAGTATACAGCCAAGCTAAATGGTACCTGGCAGACAGGTATGATCGCATCGACGATCATCGGCGCAATACTAACTTACTTTTTTGGTCTCAAAACAGTGATGGTCGTTGGACTGATTCCTATCATCCCAACGCTCGCCATAGGACTACTCCTCACAAATCCCAAAAGCTACAAGGTAGATGAGTCACTCACAGCACTACAACATCTTGTAGCGTCGTGCGGGCTTATCTGGTCTGATATGCGACTCCGCACTCTCACGCTCACTAATATATTGGAGGACACGATAGGGGATAGTGGATACAACTTTCGCAATATCTTCGTTGCTACTCTCTGGCCTATATGGGCAACAAATCTTTCACTTCTCATCAACAAAATTCTCGGAGCTATAGGCTTCGCTCTAGCTTACAAGTACGTCTACAAAGTGGGAAGTATGAAAGCACTTCTGCAGTCTGTGGCATATTCGAGGATAATCCGTCTTTTCTCAACCGTTTTTCCGACTCCGTTTTCGCCTGTACTTATCCAGTCAGGGCAGATAGGGTATGGAGTGGAGATAGTGGCCATAAAAAAACTGCAGCAAGAATATTTCACAGATCGTCAACGAGCAACACTTGGATCGATTGAATCTTTTGGGACATCACTTCTCATCAGCATAGTGTCTCCACTGATCGGGATTATGTCTGATGCCACAAACCCAGCAACCGCTCTAGCCATCTGCTACGCCATCCAGCTTGCCGGAGTGTGTGGGTATGTGAGATTGGGTAAAATACTCACAAGCAAATAATGACTCTGCCTACTGATACAATTAGGAGATATGGATCTTGGAGCTTTACACTACCTCCCCCATATGTATAATGTACGTTATGTCAAGACTTATAGAACAAGCAAGAGGTTATAGTTACCGAACAAAAGACGGATTAGTCACAATCGATCCGTCGAAGATACGGGTAAAGGCAACTGGCTGTCGTCAAATGGTGGGTGATGGCAATGGTAAAGTGGAGTTATCATGCCCGATGTATTATGCATTCGAGCACAAGCCAGCCAGACGAAGAGGTAAAGTCGCAAAACCAAGTGAAGCAATCCTAACAGCAGGTTGCCGATTGAAAGGTGCCCTGAGTGGTTCTCTCTCGACAATCCATCCACACGCAGATCTAGGAGATCTTGCAGCGTCACATGTGAAATATCGCTATAATGTAACATCTGGAGGCGGATTTACTCCGGAGGATTGTATTTTCAATTTTACAAATAGCCAACGTACCACTCAAACCTAAAAAGCTATATTGACAACAACATATGTACAAAATATTTATCTTTGCTCCGGATGACGAGAGGGTGATAGAGAAAATAATCCAAGCTGCGTCACGGGCTGGCGCTGGCAAGATAGGCAATTATTCGGAGTGTGCCTTCATCACGAGTGGCACTGGCCACTGGAAAAGCGAAGAAGGATCAAACCCTACAATTGGCGAAGTTGGAAAAGTATCGGTCGAGCCACAGGTAAAAATTGAAATGATATGTCCAAAAGAAAAATCAAAAGACGTACAGAATGCCATACGCAAAGTGCACCCCTACGAAGAACCAGAAATAAATTTAGTAATACTCCACAATTTAGACGACTCTAGGCTCTCCCGATAAAGATCGGGACTACTTGCTCTAAGTGATTGCTATAGCAATACTAAGAGCAAGATACGTAGGCTCGGAGTTTGTCCTGAACAGTTCTACTTTGCTCACTATGAACTCCGTCGAAGGACTCTTTGCTCTAAAGGAGTATATCTGACTACTGACTCAGCCCTAGGCTGATCCGCCTCGGGCGGATACTGACTACTGATTTGACTTTTCTACCAAATATTCTATAAAATGAATACCATCTGAATAAGACAATCTACATAAAACAATTCACAAAGATGCTTTATAAAGCGTCAAAAAATAGATTTTTTGTCATTGGTCTTTCTTCTGTCTCGATACTATTTATTGCTACGATAATTAGTTTTTACCAAACAAACTTGAAATTTAATGACGATGAACATGCTAAAAATCCAGGATTCGATCAGGTATCAGCAAAAGTTGCAAAAACAAAACAAATAGATGAGACGATAGAAGTGCTTGTAGCCGAAAACACAAGTAGCCTGCTTGTCGCAAATGACAATTACGGACTACCAAATAACTCCAGTTTACGATTGGAAGGCACTTCTCTGACTACACCTCCCTTTACAATCAGCGCAGATATAGCCTTTGAAAATGGATGGAAGGTGAGTAACTATCAAAATTCCCCAATTACTAGTGGTTATTACAAGCCAAGTTTCAACTATAGTTCTTTTACAATTTATTCAAGTCGCAGTCCCGGGCTTCACTACTTGACTCTTAGTGGAAGTTTGAATTGGTACAAAATGAGGATAAGAATATACGGTACAACTAATGATGATGTCACTGTGGCAGCAATTGACGGATTTGCGATAGTTCCTTGGACCGGTAGCAAGCATGGATATGTCTTGAAGGGTAGAGATGTAGAATCTTATAGCCCAAACGACCCAAATTACAATGACGACACAATCACTTTGCAAGCTATTTACGACTACATCGGCGATAACTACCGACGAAAATCAAATGGTATCCTGCAAGCCGATTATGACGTAAAAGAAGCATACACACCCTTTGACCCTTCTTGGGCGGGGCAGAATTGTGAAAATCTACGCAACGAAATATCATCAAGACTACTTAGTAGCCTAGGTATAAATGGAAGTAACTACAGAAACTATTATGATTGGGAATCTGTGACACTATACAAGACGATGATGAATAAAATGCAATGTGGGAGACCACAGGGATATAGTGTATTTGCGCCTGGTTTCTGGTATCCCGACGTAATGTGGGGGTTTTACACGGATGGTCCTCCGGGCTACAAGACAGAAATCCTAAAATATGGACAACAAATTGCCACACACGAGTTTGGACATGGTTTGTATCTCCAGCACCCAAGAGTAAATCTCTATTGTTCTTCGACTACTTCTCGGGATGCGATAAAAGAAGACGAATTATACGGATCATGTTCTCAATGGGAATATGCTGCTTTCTCCAACATGGGCGGAAGTGGCATCAATGATGGCCCCAGGAATGACTCAAACTGGTGGTCACCCATAGAAAAAGCTCGGGTAGGCTGGCTAAAAGGAACCCAAAAGAAACTAGTTACGGAATCTGGCACTTATGACCTCTATTCAGAAAACGCCGATCTCTCATCTGACCCAACCAAACCTTTACTCCTTCAGATACTAGTGAAGAGAGGAAATTCGCCTGACTTCGTATACCTCAATATGATGGGGACTGGAATGGATACAATGGAGCTAAGCACACCAGCAGGAACAGCAAATGGTATAGGTGCCATCAACCAACATATATACGACTACAACAATAACAATCCAGAGCCGTATGGTAACGACGGAACTGGACACTACAACTACCCAATTCCCTTCAATAAACCGATTAGACTCAAGTGGGAAGACACTGATATACAGATTCAGAGCATAGCACAAACAGGAAATAAGACTCAAGTAAAGATAACCTACGGTATTAATTATTTTTTGCCACTTAAACCTACTTACACGCCGACTCCGACAGTTACACCAATACCAACATCGACCCCATCACCAACACCTTCGCCTTGGCCAACACCCGCTCCAGGCGAACTAGCAATTTATGGATACGCATGGTTTGATTCAAACATGGATGGTAGAGAGGATGTCGGTGAAACCAAAGTCAGTCAGTCTATAATATATGAATTTACAGACGCAAATGGATCATCACAAACTAGATTTGCTGGCGCGCCATACTGGGATTACGTTGTCAAAACCAAAGTCTATGGAAGCAGTAAAATTGACGCCTTGATGCCTTTAAACTACAAAGCTTCAACAGTTGGTGTAGACAATAAATTCATCGACCAAACCGCCTATCCTGGCATAGCTACAGCGAACTTCATACTTACAGCACCAACTGGAAAAACTCCGACAGTGCTTCACTACAAGCTTGGTCTTATCCCAATAGACTATGTCACTCCAACAAAACCCCCAACGGGACCTGGGTGCAGTCTCCTGTCTTGCGACCTGAATTCAGACGGTCAAACAAACAGCTTCGACAGATCATTCTTAAATAGTTGTCTTGAGACTCCCTATGACACAGCATGCAAGCCGTGTGACGTGACTGGGGGAGATGAGCTACCAGATGGCACCTCATGTGATGGGGAAATAAACGAACCAGATGTCACACTACTTGAACAAAGTTGCGGGGCCTTATGGAACACGCTCCCTATCACACCCACAATGACCATCACTCCTACAAAAACACCAACTCTTACCCCAACAAGGACTCCCACGCTGACCAGCACACCCACTCGCACACCTACAAGAAATCCAACTAGAACTCCAACCCGTACACCAACAAAAACCCCCACAAGAACTCCTACCAAAGCGCCAACTAAGACACCGACTAGATCACCTACACCAGCTCCTGGTATGAAGGCTACTTGTGATAGCACTGGAAGTAAGGTGACACTATCTTGGAATGCCATACCAGGAGCCAAGACATATGGACTGAAAGTCGACAATCTAGCAAATACTTGGACCAACAACTGCGCGAGTTTGAATATCGGTGATTATTGCATTAGCACATCGACGAGCAAATATGTAGTAAACGTTACCCCATCTGCCAAGTACAGATGGTGGATAAGAGTCACGACAAGTACAGGCACTATATCGGATCAGGATCTTTACGGACCGAGCTTCACATGTGTAAAAGCCACACCCACGCGCACACCTACCAAAGTCCAGATCAGCCCATCACGTCCCGTTACAAGGCCTCCAATAGGCTACCCCACAGGCAATCCTGTGATGTGATTAGAAAATAGAATACTCAATTACCAAGAATCAAATATCAAGTAATGAACAAATATCAATAATCAAATTTGTGTTTTTGAGAATTGTCTATTGACGATTGAAAATTACTTGTTAGTTGCTACTGAAAGTTGACAGTTTGAGTTGATACTATTGATTAGAAATCAATGTATCTATCTCTTTCTTAATATCTCCATAAGAAAAACCGCGATATATGAGAAACCTAATCAGTTTCTCTTTGCCTTTTGGGGTAGATAGTAGGGTGGGGGTGTGACGGAGCTTCGAAGAGATTAGTTTGGATAAAGAATCAGACTCCTTAACTTCATCTTTTAACAACACTCTCACAATTATTTCTTTATCAATCTTTTTAGTTTTTAATCTATTCTCGATATATCTCCTGCTCTTACTTTGGCGAAGCAATGATTCTGTAAGTGACTTCGCATATGCCTCGTCATCGAGAAGATCTAGTGACTGCAGGTATTGAATTACTATTTCAACAATATTCGTCATCTCGACTCCGTCAATCGAAGATTGTCGGGTGGAGAGATCTCTTGTTTTGTTCGAATTATCAATTTCCTCTGGATCCCCGATCAGGTCGGGGATGATATTGTTAGGTGTGGTGATATTTTCTGATGAGATCCCGAAACGAGTTCGGGATGACAAATTGCGTTTTGAATTATCATTTTTATCAACCTTAGAAACCTTATGAACTTTAAGAACAAATTGTAGCTTTTGTTCTAATTTACTCCTCATCTCACCCTCCGAATATGCCCTCCTCCCAAGCAAATACAAAGCATATTTTTTCAATCTTTGTTCCAATTTATCCATACTAATTATTTCATTTCTTTTAACTTGGAATTTGGTATTTGGAATGTGGAACTTTAATATGGATACTTTCCACGCGACAACCCATCAAGCATCGTTGAATAATATCTCATGACAGTGTACACAGACCAAGCAGTGAGCAAAAGTGCAAGAATGGTGAGTAAAAGTGATATGAGACCAACCACTTTAGCCTTTTTATCACTACTTCTCATGTACTGTATGGCCCAACCGAGACCAAATGGGGCGAAACAGAAGCTGACTACGTAGATGAGAATCTGCTTCATAATCGAGGTACTTGGAGGTTTTTCCATAGTGCCTTTGCCGCAAGTCGGACAATAGAACCAACTCTCGTTCAGGTCATTTTTACAATATTTACATTTTTTTGCATTTTCCATATAGATCTCATTATACGCACAATGCATCTCCAATGGAGTAAAATGTTCTACTTTGCACTTTTATGATGAAATACTTTGTTTTTGCAGCTCTTTCGATGGTAATTTTGGCAATCATCTTGTTTTTGTATAGTCCAGTTGATTCTCAAAAAACCACAACTCCAACTGCCAGAGACACTACTACCCAAAACAAAAGCAGTGACACGAACCAATATGCCAAAGAGGTAGCATATGATGGCCATACATATAAATATTATTACAAGAAAATCACAAACACAGATAGAGTCATACTTATCCCAAACTTCGACGATAGAGTCTCGTCATCCGCGCTTACCGAAAAAAATAATTGTTCATTCGGCATAAATGGAGGATTTTACAGAGAAGACGGCAACCCGCTGGGATTTTTTTATACAAACGGCACAACTTACGGGCATAAGATCGATAGCCCAACATTCAATGGCTTTCTTGCCAAAGAAAAGCATTCTCAAATTCTTAAGAATCTGAGAATGCTTGACGAAAGTGATATAGAGGATAGATACGAATTTGCTCTGCAGAGCGGGCCATATTTTGATCTAGCAGCAAGTATATTTCCAAGTTTTATTGACAAAGATTATGCAAGAAGGAGTCTCGTGGCAGAGACAGTAGGTGGGGACATTTACTTTTTCATAATATACGACAAGGAGAGTAGATATGCAGGTCCGCGTCTCGAAGATATACCAAAACTTTTCATAAACACTAATATTTCAAAAATAGCGAACTTCGAGTCTGTCCTGAATCTAGATGGCGGTAGCGCATCGGCATACAATGACAAAAACTCTGGTATAACCATCAAAGAACTCATGCCCATTGGGAGTTATTTGTGCGGAGAAATATAGTTGTCAATGAAACGAAAAAATTAGCCCCTCTTTACGAGGGGCTTTCTTATTTTTATAATGATACTTATTCCTTATGCTCGACTTTTGACCAATGATCTAATTGTCATAATTTTAGCCATTATGACATCTTTGAGCATCTGATACTTTGTTAGTATAAATGCTTTTTTCTTCATTATAACGAGTGCCATAATAGCTAGTGTCAATATGCTCATGACAGATCCCACTACGTAATAGACCATGTTTGGACTATCAGCTTTTTGACTTTTATTGTCTAGGCCTATCACAGTTGATTTGCTGTCCTTATTGGATATTTTTTTCTCAATCACACCAAGTATGCCACTATCTTTGTTTGGTTTTTCTGTCGGCTCTGGTGTCACAACTACTGTGCCAAATGTACTAACTTCACTTGACCTATCAGACGGTGCACAGTCGTTGACAGCCTGCACGACAAAGAAGTACTTTCCATTTTTTACAAGTGATTCGACGAGATAATTGTTCGTGTCACCAGTGTTTGGTACACCATATATATACTCGCCAGACTTTACACCATATGATATGGTGTAGTGAGTGGCTTTTGGTACTTTGGTCCACGAAATCTTTACGACATTGGTGTTTGCCCACGTGAGCGATAAACCTTTCGGAGCATTTGGCTTGTCTTTGCTACAGACTGGTGCTGGAGAACTGGATGTACCACCAGTGCTTGAGTTTGTGTTTTGGTTGTTGTTATTGCCACCACTTGCAGATTGGGTAGGTGTTGGCGATGGCGTATTTGTTGCGACATTTGTTGGCGTTGGTGTTGTTGACCAGCACTTTGCTTTGATGTATGAGAAGTCAAGCACTGTTACATAACCATCGCATTGACCATACACACTTCCATTTACGTCATTTGACTTACATGCACTAGATACTGCTTCTGACTTGAAACAGCTTTGGAAAAATGGATAATCATTTTCGTAACTCATTACCCCATCACCATTTAGGTCACAAGAAAATGCGCTACATGATGGTGCTTTTGGGGGGGATGTTGGGGTTGATGTTGGTGGTACGACTGTACTTGTTGGGGGGACTGGTGTGGCTGTCGGGTCGTCAGTCACGATCATATTTACCGTAAATGCTTTACCGCCATAGTAGTAACAATCCCAAGGAGTCACATTTCTATTACATGTCTTACCATCTATGTATAGCCTCACATAATAATTACCAACTTTCTTTGGATTCTTTACATCGACTCCGATCGATAGACCTCCACCTGGCTCAATCACAGATTGTGTGACATTTTGACGAGTATTGGTCCATCCATTTGGTCCAGAATAAGTCATGATATTTACTGGATCATCTACCCAGGTCACATTCTCAAAAAGCATTTGACTAGAATCGTTTATAAAAACCACAATACCACTATATCCACAATAGTTTGGGTCATTTGCACGACAAGTGACAGTCACAGAGTCCCCAGGATTTGATATCCTATAAGAAGCAGCGCGGACGACGCTAAATGTAGAAAAGAGTAACACAATCGCGGTTAGTGTAAGTATATTTTTGTACATCTTTATATTTTACTATAAGATACTTACTTTGTCAACAATCATATATCTTTTTGCCTCATTTTGCCTCATCTTTACTGCTATCATTGTCAGATGCACAGCCTATCGCCTGACCAGAAAAAAGCACTAGAGGCACTCACATCGTGGTACAAAAATGACCTAAGGAATAAACAATATATCACTCTCGGTGGTTTTGCTGGTACCGGCAAAACAACCCTTATCGCCACACTCCGCAGAGAGCTGACGAAAATTAAAAGTGACCTCAAGATCGGCTTCGCAAGCTATACGGGCAAAGCCACAAGGGTTTTAAGATCCAAACTTATGTACCAAAAGACCCTGCAAGAAAATGACACTGTTAGCACGATACACGCGCTCATTTACTCACCAATTGTAAACGATAGAGAGGAAATTGTCGGATGGCAAAAGAAAGACAAGATCGACAGAGATCTGATCATCATAGACGAAGCATCTATGGTGGACGGCAGTATCTGGACTCATTTACTTTCGTATCAGATACCAATTATCGCCGTTGGGGATCATGGCCAGCTTCCACCCATCGAAGGAAGTTTCAACCTCATGTCTGACCCAGAGATACGACTTACTCATATTCATAGACAGGCCGAAACCAACCCCATCGTAGGACTTTCTATCCAGGCCCGTGAACATGGACTCGTAAAGTTTGGTGATTATGGACATGCTGTGAAGAAATATGACATGAGCTCTCACGAGGCAGGCGAGATGATGAGTGAGCTTCTTGGGAATATCAAACCAGACACTCTAGTCTTGTGTGGTTACAACACAACTCGCAACAGGCTGAACCAGCACATCAGGTCGTCACTTGGCTTTGAGACAAGCGAGCCAACAAGTGGTGACCGCGTGATATGTCTTCGCAACAATCACAAGAAAAATATCTACAACGGTATGCTTGGGACTATTGTTTCGATAAAGCCTGACATTGAAGGGTGGTACCTAGCGGAGATTGCAATGGATGATGAAGAAAATAATTTCAAAGGTCTCATATTAGCCAAGCAATTTGGCGCTCCTACTGCTATGAATTTCTCGGAGAAGAGAGCGGAGACCGTAATAGGAGATATTTTCGACTTCGGATATGCGATGACAGTACACAAGGCGCAAGGCAGTCAGGCAAAGCGTGTCATCCTTCTTGAGGAAAGATTTGCGAAGATGGATGATGGACAGTGGAAAAGGTGGATATACACCGCCATAACCCGTGCAGAGGAAGATCTATTCATATTCAGCAGAGATATACTAGTGTAAAAACAAATCTCACCTACTTATTTGCCCACGATAATCTGAATCATGTAATACAATCCAAACAGTGCAAACATTATGACAGGCAAAAGAAGCACAAAACTCAAGTACTTATTCTCCATGAGAGATTTATTGTGATCGTGACGCAACTTCATATGATTGAATAAATAAAAATGTTTCCAAATACTAAAGCCTTACACTCATATTACACTTTTTACGTATACAATGTCAAATGTACATCAAACTATGTCACTTCGATCCACCCTCTATGTCTTGTATGCTTTATAGACCAATGAGTTTATTTATTCTGCCTTTATCAAACCCAACTACTACGTCGTCGCCTATCCATAGCTGTGGAACTCCCATTTGTCCCGACTTTTGCACCATCTGCATTGCCTTTGCTTGATCGCGAGACACGTCAACATCCTCAAATACCACATTTTTTTCCTTCAGATACTGCTTGGCCATGGTGCAATATGGACATGTCGGAGTAGAGAATACAGTTACTTTTGGATGTGCTCCTGGCCTTGGTGCCACATAGCTCCTTGTCTTTGCGATAATCGATTCATATTCACTCTTATCAGCTATGCCGATCTGTTGTGTCACTTTTTTCCCATCTTTGAAAAAGATGACAGTTGGAATACTCATGATGTCGTATTCCTGCGCAAGCTCCTGCTCTGAATCAACGTTTATTTTCACGTACTTGACATCGGGGTCTTTGTTTGACGCACTCATCTCGTGGAGCAGTGGTCCAAGCATCTTACAAGGTCCACACCAATCAGCATAAAAATCAGCAAGAACTACTCCCTTGAAGTTTGCGACTTCGGAATCAAAGTTGTTTTTTGTAATCTGGATCATAATAGAAAAATAATTATTAAGTTTTTAAATTTCATAAAGTTTGTAAGGTTTATAATGTCCGCTTTTCTTTGAATCCCTGATGTAAATCAGGGTCTCCCAATCGTTTAGATTTTCGATAACTACTGATCAATTTATTTATTATTTTACTACTTTCATCTAACTCATTTATCCACACTGCCAGCAACAATTTGCCTTCTTCAGTTATTTCATAAATAACTTTCGCTGGCCCCTTTTCGCTTTTGCTTTTATATTTTTTTACTTTTTTACTTTTCTCTAACCGTGCGAGCCCCCTGTATAGATTTGCCACGTTCACGGAGCATGTGCACTTCTCTGAGAGCTCTTTCATAAGCTCATACCCATAGCTCTTCTTTTGCAAAAGCAAAAATAGTACACAAGGCTCAAAAAAGTTTTCTATGACCACATGCGAACAGTGTTGCCTCATATCATTAGTATAACTATATGTAAGTGTAATATAGTGCTGCAGATATGTCAAGACATAGAATTAATAGACCCTGATCCGCCAGCTGGCGGATCATTAATGATTCACAAGCAAACACATTGAATTCCTGACGTAAGTCAGGATCAGTGTTTTAGTAATCTAGATATATAATATCTTCATGGACAGCATTTTCGAGAATATCAAAACCATTGCAATTGTTGGACTATCAGACAAAACAGACAGACCTAGCTATATAGTCGGAAAGTATTTGCTAGATGAAGGATTTACCATTATCCCAGTCAACCCCAAACTATCAGAATGGGGAGGAATGAAATGTTATCCGTCACTATCCGCTATCCCAAGCAACATCTTCATAGATGTGGTAGATATTTTTCGCAAATCTGAAGAGGTGATGTCAATAGTCGAAGATGCACTGGATCGTGGAGATGCACACACTATCTGGATGCAGGAGGGTGTGAAGGACGATGAGGCGAGAGACTACGCAGAAAGCCACGGACTCACAGTGGTCATGGATTTTTGCCTGATGGTTGCCCACAAAAGTGTTGAAAAATAACCTTCAGTTGGACTTAAAGATATTAGTGTACAATTCACCTTCTGTTTATATTATCTATCATGAAAAAAATACATTTGATCACAATATTTTTGTTCGCTTGCATCTTGATATCAGCTATTTTGATATATCGCTTCATGTATCTGAAAGTAGAGGCGAATGATCATTCGCCTCTACAAAATAGAGTTACGCCAACCCCCATGCCATATGCAGAGATGACTATTCCATATCTGCGAAATAGATCATATGAAAGCACGCTTGGTGAGAGGATTGTGTATGAGGATTATCCTAGCTACACATCTTATCTGACTAGCTATCAGTCAGACAAACTTAAGGTAAATGGACTGCTCACAATCCCCAAGGGTGAAGCTCCTACTGGTGGGTGGCCCGCAATAGTCTTTGTACATGGATATATACCGCCTACTCAATACATCACAACAGAAAAATATATAGCATATGTAGACACACTAGCCAGAAACAATTTCGTTGTCTTCAAGATAGACCTTCGGGGACATGGAGAGTCAGAAGGGGAACCAACAGGTGCATATTATTCGGAAGGGTATGTTATAGATGTGCTAAACGCCAGATCCGCTCTAATGTCGTCAAACTTCGTTAATAAAAGTAAAATTGGCCTTTGGGGTCATAGTATGGCTGGTAATGTCACCATCCGCGCACTTGCTGCAATGCAGAACATTCCAGCTGTCGTGATCTGGGCTGGCGCTGTATTTACTTACGAAGATATGCAGAAGTACGGACTGTCAGACAACTCATATAGACCACCATCACAGGTCACCCAGCGCGTGAGTAGACGAAATGAGATGTTTCGTATACATGGACAATTCAACAAAGATAATGAATTTTGGAAACAGGCAATACCAGTGAATTACCTTGGTGAGTCAACTGGCGCTATACAACTGCATCATCCCATAGACGACGGCGTGGTGAACGTGAACTATTCACGTGACTTGTCAAAAATACTAGAAGAAAAAGGTGTAAAGTACGAGTTTTATGAATATCAAGGTGGGGGACACAATATTGAGAGTCCATACTTCGAGACTGCGATGCAAAGGACAGTAGATTTCTACAAGAAGCTCCTAGACTAATAGATTGCATGACTTTTGCATACATCACACGTTAGCTAATATCTAGAAAAGAAAATATTCAATGATGCGAGCGTCAATCCACAGACAATCTTGCCATCTTTTACCATCTGTTTGAGTTCTGGCGAGCTGACTCTTATGACTTTCTGGATAGACTCATTACCTTCTTGATTATCTATCTTGAGACCGAACGTATCGAGATCTGTTGCAAGCAGCACATGTATCATAGTTGTCTCGTGACCTGGAGCGATGTAGAAGCTGCCAAGTGTTTGCCACGTCGTAGCACTTATACCGGTTTCTTCAAATAGCTCCTTTTTTGCCTGGCCTATTACATCATTTGTGTCCATCGTGCCTGATGGCAGTTGAAACACGGCTTTCTTTATCACATATCGATATTCCTGAATGATATAAATACTATCGTCTCTGTCTTTTGCGATTATGAAGATGCCGGGTGGCTTTTCTAGATATGCATATGTACTTGGTTTCCCATCTGGTAGTAGCACGCTGTCCTCATGGACCTTGATCCAACCACTATCGTATATCTGCTTTGTGCTTAGTGTTTTCCAGTTTCTAGACATGTAACTTATTATCCCACAAAGTCTGCAACTTTTGATATTGATGACTAATACCCTACGCAAAAGAGCTGGCGCCGTGTCCAACACGACATCATATTGAGATATCAGATCCTCTCAAATAATATCGTGATTAGCAAGTATAACAAAAGATATCATTTACCTATAACCTATGTATAAGGTAATATACGGGCTTGTAGTATAAGTCAATATACCGCATATACAGGTATACTGCATCACTATTATAAAATCAACATTGTATTGTATATAGCACAATGTCAGACGGCGATGGACCGCGAATATGAAGTGCGGTAGAGAATCTGCGCATGTATGTCCTATAGTACGACATTCACTTTGCAGTTTTTTTTCTTTGCGCGAATACTTCCTGTAGTATTTTTACCTATTGCACACATTTTGTTAAAACCACGTGATTAGCAGACACAGCATGTGTTTGCTAATAAAAACGAGAAATTACTTGTATACTCTTGTGACGGGCTATTTCGCTCATTTGGCCACTGTTTTGCCTATAGTGGCTATTCCCGACTGTTGGTTTTTAATTGCGATTAATTCATGCCTTGATGTATATAGCCTTTGTCATTTGATAGGTGATTATTACTCAATGTGCCAAGTAGTAGAGAAGTGGTGGTTATATTGATGTGTCAATGCGGAAAGCGTGGGACGACGTTGGAACGTACTACCTAGCAATAGTCTGAGGTTATTTCAATAGATCTGGTAGGTATTTTTCGATTCCACGCGAAACATAAAAAGCATACTCACGCATAAGTGCAAATTGCATTCTACCAATTTCTACTCCATTTCCCCACTTAATAAGGTGGTCTCTCGTTAAACGTTTATACTTATCACCAAGGTTTTGATCGACGTGTACGCC
>CAZATL010000006.1:44641-45243 GCA_964488055.1 uncultured Gammaproteobacteria bacterium
ACAAAATCAACTCTTCTCTCGTAAATTTAATTTCACCAACAACAATTATTATTGTTTTCAGCCAATCCTGCACAGTCATTTCTACTAAGCCTGGAAAGTTATCATCTAAAAGTGGTAAATGATGGGCTTGACCATTTTTAGATAAATCAAATCTTACAAAGCCAGAATAGTAAAAAAGGGCGAAATTTTCGGGATTTTCAGCAGCTTTAATTTTTACTTTTAATCCAAATTCTTTTTCAATTTGATCTATGAGGCTGATTGTTCGGCCGCTTGTTTTAAAAAGCAATCGGAGATGAGAAGCAATTCTTTTAGCTTCACTTTCATCACCTTTATCATATTCGCTAGATGATTTTCTGAGAAATATATACTGTTCTTGTAAGTATTTTTTAAGCTCATCACTCTTTTTCATATAATTAGTATCTATTGAGAAAATATTCCTTACTTATTCTTAGTTCGAACTTTCAGACGGTTTTGTATAATGGCATCAGATTTTAGTAAATATAATTCCTGTAGGTTTGCGCCTTTCTTTATGTTTTTTTCTACTGAATTTGAAATATTATCAGTCTGATTTTCAGATATCTTGTAACTTGAAAAAGCTTCAT
>CAZATL010000007.1:0-36339 GCA_964488055.1 uncultured Gammaproteobacteria bacterium
TCGTAATACTGGAAAATCACCCCAGCTTTGGCAAGCGATGTCTCAAAGCTCACATAAGAAGGCTTATAGAGTTTGTTTGCAAGTTCGAGCGGATCGTATTTACTTTTTGCATATAGTCCATGGTGTATATGCTGTAGTTTGCCTACTTTTGTGAAGTAGTAGAGTCTGTCTAGGATACTTTCATGAGATATTCCAGGGCACATTTGCGCTATCTCATCCACAGAGAAGACTGTATTTGGCCTACTGTATATGGTGAGTATCAGGTCATTGTTCATTTGTGTACCAATAATCGTATTTATTACGGCTATCAGTACATTTTATACTAATTAGTTTAGGAAGTCAACCCACCCATTTTATGTCATCTCGATAGGCCTTTGGTCTAGAGAGATCCCTTGTCAGAATTTGGAATGTGGAATTAGGAACTCTTCTTTTTCCCCCTGTTCACAGCTCACAGCTCACAGTTCACAGTTTCGGCCCTAGGCCGATCAGCCTTTGGCTGACACGGTGCACGGTTCACAGTTCACTTTTCTCCCCCACTTCCCCTCTGCCTCCTAATCCCTGTCAACTCTCGCCTTTTTCCACAATCCCCACCCGCCTTCTTCATCAATTCTCACGTAGCCGAGAGCAAGTATCCCCTGCTCGCTGGTCTTCAGTGCGAGGACATAGTCTGACTTTGCAATATCAAATGAAGCATTTCCTGTTCCAAAGTAAAAGAGTGCAGATTCATATGGGACACCAAAGACAGAAAGTCCAGTCAAACCCATATTCCTACTCGCTAGTATCTTTGTGGCTCCAGTCCCGTAATCGCGCATATCTGCCATCTTTATAGACTGCACCGCAGTCAAAAGTGTGGCTATAGCCGCAGAGACAAGAAGGAATATCGACATGACTTGAGCTATTCCGTTTTTTCTACTTCTTACTCCATTTACGAGCTCACCCGCCCCCCACGACATCACGATAGAAATTGGCACCCAGATTGGGAATACATACCACCATACCTTGGATTTTATAAGACTAAAAGGAAGTAGAATGATCAAGATCCAAAAAACAAAAAATGCTATTTTCCAGACAGTCTGCATCTTCACTCCAAGATCGCTGCCCGAATATCGATACTTTAGGAAAATCGCTGAATGTCTTGACGCTGCAGTAAGTAATACTAAGAAGGATGGTATAAGGAGCATCATGTATCCCCTTATCAGATTAGTTATGTACCAGTAGATTGGCGCTGTGTTCATCTGTATGCCTGTTGCCCGACCAAGCAGATTGGCAAGAAGGTATCTTTCCACGAATATTGTTCCAAATCTTGTAAGCATATACGCGTGCCACGGTACTATGGCGAGACTCATGCCCATGACCATCTCTCCTGTTTGTCTCAATTTCATTTCTCTTTTTCCACGGGTGACAAAGGCATAAGCTAAAGCAACAGGCAAGACCCAATAAGACGCAATCGACTTTGTCATAATCGCCAGGCCCAGTGCTATACCCGACACAAACCATTTGCTTTTGTACTCTGTCCCTAAGGTCCATATAGCAAAAAGCGCAAAAGCCAGGTACTGCATCTCTGCCACCCCCTGTGAAGATAAGAAAGAAAAGTCTGCAGTCGACACAAAGATAGATGTCGATATGAAAGCAAGTAATATCTTGTTTACGAATACTCTATTTGCGAGGACGTAGACCAAGACAGTGCAAAATAATGCAAAAAGAAGCGATGGTAGTCTGACTGCAAGCTCGTTGACACCGATGATGTTGTAAGAGATAGCTATAAAGATGGTGTGCAGTGGTGGCTTCCAAAAGTATGGATACAGGCTCTCGCCATTTGCGAGTCTGAAGACAGTTATATCTCTTGGCTCATTAGGACCTCCCGCCATCGGCAGTATCCAGTCCCCGGTTAGTAGGATATTCCTTGCCACTTCGGCGTATCTTGCCTCATCAAAGTCGTTTAGGGTTCTTGTGGCAATCTTTTCTGCGAAAAATGCTCTGGTTATCACAAACCCAAGTAGGAGTAAAAGTATGAACAAATGCTTTTTTAGCATAGACATACAAACTATACCATCCTTATAAAAAATTTGGTTCTGGTGGTATATTTAGCAGTTATGAATCTAGTAGGCATTACCTTACTATACTTCGCTTTGCCACTCCTCATTTTTGTCATTACCTTTGTGAGTCCCGTCTTGTCTGTAGTTCTCACGACTTTGCTTGCAGTCTCGGTATATTTGACTACTTCGACATCACATGTCAAAGAAAAATACTCCCACAAGGAAATCTCCACCATTCTCCTCTCATCTTTCGTCTTCACACTCTTGTCAGGAGCGGGCAACCTCCTTTTCCAAAATAGTGATTGGCTCAAGCACAATGCCATCCTATATACCCTAATAGATAGACCGTGGCCCGTTGTATTTGCTCACTTGCAAGATGGTGCGCGTAATGTGTTTCTGAATTACTACCTTGGCTGGTACATGGTGCCAGCTCTTATTGGCAAGCTGTCAGGCGGGATTATTTGGACGGCTGCATTTGTCCAGTTTGTATATACGTTTCTGGGAGTTGCACTGACTTTCTTATGGTTGAAAAATATCTTGGGTAAAATGAGCATTTTTCATATAGTTTTTTTCATTCTTTTTGCTACAGCAGACACTGCCGGCATAATACTTCTTGGCAAGTCCGGACTGATCAATCTGGTTACACCTATTGAGGGTTGGTCCATCCCAGGACTGCTTGAATACTCGTCTTTCACAACTCTCCTTTTCTGGGTACCAGGCCAGGCAATAGCTGGGTGGATACTCACTGCTCTAGTGCTTAAGGCAATACAAGACAAGAGATATGTGAAGGGAGCGCTTGTCATACTGCCACTTACTGCTTTCTGGTCGCCATTTGCCGTAATTGGTGCTCTGCCATTTTTCTTGTTTATGATTTTTTCTAATGTAAATATTTTCAAGTTGATCATGGGTAGTAAGTCTTACAGGAAGAATCTCCTGTCGAGAGACGATCTCATACTTACTGTTGCATCATTATTACTTCTTGCTTTTTTTGGTCTTTATTATCTGTCCAATCTCGGAAGTACAATCAATGGTGGAATGAGTCTCACGCTCTCGCGCCTTGTGAGTGAGAAAGAGCTCGTGAGATTTGCCCTATTTTATATCTTTGAGGCTCTCATACCTGCCATTATTCTTTTTTTTTATTACTTGGGCACAAGAAGTGCAAGCCGTCAAGAAAAGTCAAAAAATTACGCTTATTACCTTGTTGCCTCCTCGATACTTATCGCACTCCCCTTCTTGAAGCTAGGTATCAATAATGACCTCCTAATGAGAGCTAGTATCCCTGCACTTTTTGTACTTTATTACTCCACGGTAAAATATTTTTCTGGATTAGACATTCCCATACCTTCGTACCTTTATAAACCTTATAAACTTTACGAACTTTATAAACTTATCCCTCTCCTTATTGCTCTTTATTTTCTTCTTGGCACCATCACACCAATTACCGAGATATCAAGGACCGTTAGGGGTAGTCGCAGCGACTTCGCAAAGATTGGTATAGATAAGATTGGCACCAAGCAAATGCAGTTACAATATATGGGCAAAGATCTATGGATCATGAAAAAGTGACAACTAATACTAGCCACTCAAACAAAAGCCAAGAGAGAGTGCAGATCAAGTGGCCACGATTGTTGCGACGAATTTCCATATGCATGGTTGTGATAGTAATCAGCATAGTCATAATCATCGCCAGGAGACCTGATATCATCTCAAATCCCCAATTTTGGGCAGAAGATGGGGCAAGATGGTATGCAGATGCCTATAGATTCAGAGAGTCTTCTCCACTTATGCCCTACATTATCCCCGACGCTGGCTACATTCAGACACTCTCAAGGATAGTTGCAAGTATCTCCATTCTTTTCCCACTTGAGTATGGTCCACTTGTGCTAAATATTGCCTCGATCTTGATACAGCTTGTGCCTGTCATTGTGATAGTATGCGACCCTAGATCGGAGAAGTTTTTCTTGGGACGAATGCCTATGCTAGCGTTCGTCCTTGCCTATCTACTTGTGCCAAATACCATAGAGATCCACGGCAACATCACAAATGCCCACTGGTACTTAGCGTTTGCTTCACTTCTGACTATCCTAAAGCCAGCATCAAAATCAAAATTTGTAAATATACTCGATATGCTTCTTGTGATGCTTTCAGGCCTTTCTGGACCATTCGCGCTCTTTTTGCTCCCTATCGCCATCTTCAGTTACGTGAGAAAAGAGAAAAGTCCTCGTAACTTGCGATTTATCATGATTTGCACTACTACTTCACTTATTCAGCTATTTTTTCTATTTTCGACTGGACTTGGGAGGACACGACTGCCACCGACATTTTCTCTATTTGAGCTTTATGAAATAGTTTACAAACAAGTAATATGGGGGGCAGTTGCGGGCCCGTTTGGCATTGGGTGGATTTCTGCCAAGACGACTTATGCGGGTGTGTTTTTCTTTATCACTACCCTGCTTGGTCTGGGGCTTTCTGTACATTCTTTTGTAAGAGGATCGTATGTACTGAAATGTATTACCTTTTATGCTTTCTCGATATTCTTAATCAGCGTGCTTATGCCGACAGCCACCCCAACGGCAGACAGAAGTGTTTGGGCAATACTTGCTAACACGGATGGTCTACGGTACTGGCTTATCCCCATGCTCGCGTTCCAATACGTCATCACGACGACCATATGGTCAAAAAGGGCTGTCATAGCAGCGAAATTTATTGCGTTATTTTTTGTGTCTATTATGATTTTCTTTGTAATAAGGTACGCACGGGACAATAGAGGTATACATTACCCAGCATTTCCTGATATGAAATATCGATCGTACATAAAGCAATTTGAGTCAGATCCCGAGCTTGCGAAAATGGCAATTCCTATAAATCCAAAAGGGTGGCAAATGATACTTATCAGGCGAGAGTAACGGATAATAATATTCATACGCACTCAACAAGTATTTAGATGCGATATACTTCTCTAAGATATCGATGATATATTCTCACCTACCACGTACACCTGTCATACTGAGCTTGCCGAAGTATCACAGGTGTCACCCGTTCGGCTAGCTCAGGGTGACACATAATTGTAGCTAAATTAGGTGTTTCATATACATGCCCTTGCAATAACTATGAAAGAAGTAAAAAAAGCAAAAAATTTCCTGCTGCAGCACTCTTGGTATACAGTCGGCAGCAACGTCACAAATTTACTAAACTACGCCAATACGATTCTCATTGGCCGCGTGCTTGGCCCGTCAGGTGTGGGCGACTTGAGCTCATTTGGCGCCTATCTTGCGCTATTTGGCATCCCCATGTCTATAGTTGGGACATTTGTCACCCAGACTGCTAGCGTCGAGAGGTATGCCACGTCAGCTATAAGCCTCATAAGAAAAAACATTCAGAGTTATTTTGTATCGCTCATCATAGTTTTCGTAGCATCTTTTTTTCTGAAATCAGAGATAAGCAGGATCACGCACTTATCAAGCGTCAGTAGCGCTCTTCTTTTGCCAGATCTCTGGCTTGCCATTCTCATCATCCCACTTGGTGCAATAGCGTTAGGAAGGGAAAAGTACAGATTAAGTGCACTCATAAGCCTTTTTAGCGCCTGCATGAAGATCATGGCAGTCCCCATCATTCTAGCTACGCATATCTATTCGTCAGATGTGGCTATAGTCACTCTCACTGTCGGACAGATATTCGCTACTCTTCTGCTCTACAAGTATGTAGCCCAAGACTTCAAGCATGATGGTCAAAGCCCCACATGGCAAAGGGTTTTCAGATTTGCCATCGAGAAGCAATTCATATATACAGTTTTGGGCTCTGCATCAATGATTCTCATCGCCAACATGGATATAGTTCTGGCTAGACGAATATTTGAGCCAAAGACCGCGGGCATTTATGCCACGTGGTCGCTTCTTTCGAAGGTCATCTTCTTTACGCTTGGCCCAATCCTGACAATTAGCTTCGTGAAACAAGCAAAAAAGTCGCACTCTGGCTCATCAAAACTTGATGCATCTGTAGTAATGATCATTATATTCTGCATCTTGAGTATATTGCCGATATACATAAGCTATCAATATATCGCACCATACTTTCTCAAGATTATTTTTGGGTCCAAGTTTGATGGGCTTTATGCATACCTTGGAGCGTCTGGGGTATTTGGCACACTCACTCTGCTTCTGAACCACCTTGCCAATACGCACATTGCACAGCGCTCCTGGCATACTGTCTGGACTGCGGTTTGCGTAGGGGGGCTTGTGATTGCAGGCTATACGATGCCTATGGACATAGGTCAGTACTATATGGCCGTGAACGCTACAGTACTTGTGGCTGTAGTTGGACTTTGCGCCTCGCTTTACTTCCGCAAGACTCCAGAACGTGGATAACTCAGATTCAATCATGTTACTTGACGCTCTGAATACTGCAGCAACACCTCGCGAATCATCGCTTGATACTTCACACCATGTTTCTTAGCCTTTTTCTTAAAAAAGTCAACAGACCCAGGATCTAGCGTGATTGTAACTTTCTGTCCTTTTGGCTTCAGATATGCTGCAAGCTCAGCAGGTGATGGCAGATTCAGATCGTAGACACGCTTGCCAAACACGATTGGTTCATCAGGTTCAGTGTATATTGTTTTTTTGTTCTTCATAATATTGTTTTGTACCTCGGCGCCAATGTCCTGCACCAAAAATTCTAATACTTTTACCTCTCTGTGTGAATCTTACCGTCAGCACTTCCCCATCGACTAGTCCTAAAGCGTAGAATCTCTTCTCTACTTTGCTATGCAAGGAATCTTCTATATATACGACATTAGGATCAAGAAATACTTCTCTAGCCTGCTCAAAAGAGATCCCATGCTTTAGGATATTAGATATGTTTTTCTTATCGTCCCACTCATAATACATATCTTGATACATATCATAGTAAGTATACTTGAATACGAAGGATTGTCAATATATTTTGATTTCAAAATAGAATGATGAACCATGATTCTTTACCTTTCTGAGAGACTTCACTACTTTTGACGGTAAAAGTGTGCATTAATATTTGATCAGAAAGCACTGTATCGTAGTCTCAAGAGAGTCACAAGTAGTCTGTCATACCAGGTGCCATGGATGGACATGTAGGCATATGCTGATGTGAAAAATAATTTCCTTTTCTGTTTTTCTGACATCGACTCAAAAGAGACGCCTCCTGCGTGCACAAGCCCCTCCACGCCCACCCTACCCACCTTGTATCCAGCGCTTATGAGTCGATATGTGAGATCGCTATCCTCAAACCACAGGAAGAATCTTTCATCAAACCCATTTAGTTTCTCCAAGACTTGCCTTTTTATAAGTAGGCACCCGCCCCAGAGTGTGAGTGGTTTTTTGTTTGCAAGGCGCGAAAGATATGGGAATCTATTCAGTGGTGTGAAAGTGCCCAAAAACCACGAAAAACTGGGCAATGGGACGTTGTAACGTGGATCGGTGGTAATTGGGCAGCTGGCGTCTAGTCCCAACTTCTCTGCCTGTTCTACTAAGTTTTTTAGGGCACCTGCCGATGTGTCAACATCAGTATTCAAAAAGAGCAACCATTCTGCCTGACTTCCCTTTGCTCCTCTATTTGCTGCAGCTCCAAAGCCGATATTTGACCCGTTGTCGATATATTTATAGTGATCCGAGTTCACTTTTAGCTCGCTCGGGGTACTCTCATTGTGATTGTCAGAAACCACGAGGTCTACTTCTCCACCCCTCAGCTTTGAAACCAGACGCGATAGAAGCTCTGGCGTCTTATATTTCACAATCACACAAGTTAGTTTTTTTGTGTTATTCAGCATATTATCTTTTAGCCGATATTTTGCATGCTTCAATACTTTTATGTATTCAACAGTTCATAGTGCACAGCTCACTGTTCACTTTCCTCCATTTTCCCCCATCCCCCAGCTATAAAGCGTTGCGGGCCATTTGGAGTAAGGGTTGTCGTCCAATGAGTAATGATCTAGGAATAATTCTTTCTTTAGGTTCTTTTCTGCATAGTCAATGACATCCCGTGGAAGTGTATCGTCATCAATGAAAATGAACCCTTTGGGATATTTTTTCTGAACTTTTTTCAGGTCGTAAAGACTAGAGACCAAACCCATACCAGATCTTTGAGAAATGATCTTATTACCAGACTGGTCTTTGTAGTATGAGGTGCTTTTCATAAGACCACCATCACTCCATCTGAACATATAAATAAACTTTTTGTTGCCCAGATACCACTCAGCTCTGTCAGCCCAAGTATCTATCACTGCCGTTCTATTTTCGTCAAGTTTTCCTTTTTGTGTAATTTTGTCATATATCTGATCGTAATCTATGAGTGCAATTTCGCGAAAGTCGTGATTCACAGAATAAAATTGTTTTGGTTTCAATACAAACTTATGGCCATTTACAACAAAAAAGGCTGTCAAAATAATCGCAACAACGAAAACAGGCATTCTTTTTTTGCCGAATAATGCATATGCATTTATGCTTTGTGACAGCTCAACTATCGTAATTGCAACACCTATTATGATGAATGGGAATATTGGCAGTATGTACCTACTCACATAAGGACCAAACGCGAAGCAGATGAAGATTAGGTGACATAGACAGTACAGTAAGATCGCAGAGAAAAACTTCGGTTTCCGAAGTAGGCCAATGCCTAGACCTATTAGACCAAGATAAAATATCAGGCCGTATTCCCGCCACAGAAATGAATGATAGTACCATACATTATTGTATCTACCCAAAAATCCCGCAGTTAGTGCTCCCTGTACAACAAAAGGCACAACCCCAATCAATATCGCCACACTGACTATCGACAAGCTTACTGTATTTCTGTGAGTGTAGTTAATGATTAGATAAGTGGCCAAATGCAACGCTATTGCGATAATGAGTATATAGTAGAAAGGATGCGTGAAGAAGCCCAAGATGCCACAAGCTAGTAGTGCAAATATTGGTTTGTAGATCTGATCGACGTCTTTGAGTTTTCCTTCCACAATCTTGATTTTGGTCAGAAGTCTGTGATAAAAAAGCAGTGTGACTAGTACAAGTAACTCGATTAAGACATACCCCCTGGCTTGTCTTGACCAAGTTATCATAAAGTACGAAGTTGTTGCAAGAATACCAGCAGATAAAGCCACTTTATGACCGAACAAATTTTTCGCGATAATATATACAAGCGGTGGCACAAATGAACCTAAAATCACAAATGGAATACGCGTCGACCATTCGCTTATTCCAAATATCAAAAATGAAGCTGTCGTAAGTAAGGTTGGCACCAGTTTGTTCAACTCAAAGTAAACTGACTTGTCCTGCAACACAGATAAACCCTTACCCATCAAAAGAATGGCCTGATTCGCAGTACTAAACTCATCAACCCAAAATGGATGGTTACTCGTCACCCCCAAGAAACGATATCCGAAGCTTGCTAAGAAAAAAATGACTACAAACATATGATTTATGTTTTACGAAATAATATTGGAATCGTTACAAATATGAGTAAAAAATAGACAAAGTTCCCAGCCACCTCTGCATAAAAATGCAAACCTATCATGTCAACGATAAAAATAAACACAAAAATTCCAAGCACCAAATACATTGACGACCTGAAGTCTAGCCTTTTTCTTGATTGCCACACTAAGTATGAGGCAATTAAAGCCGTTATTATGAACTCATGCGCAAACAAATTGACATATGGGATCCTCCCTATCAATAACACAAGAATGAGTGACGGGACAAAGATCCCAAGATCACTATTTTTCCGTAGTATGTTCATATCTTTAAACGTGATTTAATAAGCTTAAGAATGCTGAAAATTAATACACCTGCGAGACCAAGTAATGATATTTTGACACCATCATAAAACGCTTTTTGGTTTTGAAAAGTAATATTTAGTTCTGTCGGTTCTGGGGAACTAGACAGGAACCATGCCTGAGCATAAATATTTGCCCTGAAATGGTTATTAGTTGGTGACCATCCTGGGTCATATCGCTGATTTAGCATAACAATTGAACCTTGATGTGGTTTTAGCTCGATTTTATAGTCTGTGTTGTCTTTCTTTATAACTACTTGATCTGGTATTTCAACTGATGAAAAACCGTCATTTTTTCTAACCAAAACAATTCTTGGAGAACTTACCCTAACCACGCTAAGTCCACTCACTAGAATATCGTCTTTCTGCTCTGTAAATAGCTGGCAGAGACTAATTATACTTTCATTGTTTCCGTTGGAAATAAAAGTACTTTTGTAGTTGGCCGAACCTGTTTCAATAAGAGTAAGTGTTTCTGTTAGTGATGGAAGCTTTATTTGATTAATACCTTCATTTTCAACAAAAACGCTGATTTTACTTTTAAAGTTTTCAGACCTAACGTTGAATTTAACTTGATAATTGTCATGTGGTAGTCTTCCAAGATTTATCTCACGACAGTCTGTAGCATCTGGATAAGTTAATGTAAAACTCTCATGACTCATCAGAGAATCTCCAATGCTATTGGCTGAAATTATGCCTTCTGCTAAGTTGCGAGCTGGATCATAAACAATGAGTTTGTGCAAACCTTTAGTAAGATTCATGCTGAATATTTCAGCCCAGTCACTATTTGAGCTAATGACTTTTTCTATCTTTTCTCCATCCAATTCAGCAATGAAAGTACGCCCATGTTTCTCTTGTTCTACATCTTCTCCATAAGACAGCGGGTCAAGCCAAAATGAGTAAACTCCGCCTACAGTAACGGGTATGCTGAATTTCTTTTCATAAACTGAATTACTTCTAAAAGTAATCCTGTTGATTTCGTTTCGTAGCCTCTGCATTGATTCATATAGCCTGATAAAGGGTCCACCTTCAATAGAGTCACTCACGATGTAGGATAATGAATTCAACTCTCGTATTTGAATATTTAGATTCTCCTCAATTGATATTAGCAGTTCATTTTGGCTTTGTTCTATAGATTTATTCGAGTAATTAGCTCTAACTTCGTGGTCAATCATATCGATTATGTCGGCGTACCTTAGCCACGCATCAACCCTATCTTCTTTCGGAACCTTATGTTCGATAGCTCTTTTCATCTCGAACATCTTACGAAGCCCTTTGCGGGTTAAGAACCTCAATGATTCGTCAGGAGAATCGATCTTTGGCATGGATATATTTTCATAAAACAGTTTGAGCTTATAAAAAATAGATCCCGGAAAAATAATGGGGTTTGGTTTCTCATCAAAAATCATTGGGGCTGGAAGACTACATTTCTCACAATTAGGTATAACGATCTCTGCCACTTGCAAATTATCGGCTCCAGTAATTTGTTCATCTGTGATTACTGTCGATGAGTCAATTGCGTGAGAGAAATCGAATCCGAATGATGGAAAAAGTAATTCCTTTCGCAAATCCCTAACCACTGCATACTTGTTGTGGAATGTAACATCAGAAGTTTTCTGTCCAAAAGGATAAATCTGCCATTTCCCATAATCCATATGTTTATTGAAGCCAAATTCATCCAATCTCTCACGATAAAAATTTCCGTCTATCTGCATTCCATCACTTACATATGGGATGAAATCATCCCTTACAATCATGGCATCTATCCCTATTCTCTCTGCTATACCAATCCACTCTGAGTCTCCACTATTTAGTTTTCTATAGAGTTCGTTTATGATCGCGCTTTCGCTTGCATTCAGGGAAACTGAACGATCTACATATGAACCGTCATCCAGGAGTGAAGTGGTTTGTGCTAAGCTCCAGTAATTCCAGTCTGTGTGCTCTGCCGTGCGAATTTCTGGTTGTGGTGGTAACATCAAGATACGATTGAACGGCAGCTTATTATTACCCCGATCACTTCCATATTTTTCTATATAGTCAGGTACTTTTACTAAAGTTGTTCTATTAACGTCATATTGGAAAAGACTTTTAGTGATAAAGGGGAAGGAATAACCGACAATCCCTAGACTTATGAGTAATGAGCCTAGCAAGCCTAAGTATCTCCTGCTTATTTTTGACAATACAAAATCAAAGGTATAGCCAATAAGTAAGCCATAAGCTAGCCATAATCCTGGGGCAAATTTGTAGTAAGCTGTCCGAAAAGCCAAAAATCCCGGAATGTATTTTATAAATAGGATATACAACCAGCCGAAAGGTGGGTGTGACCCTGCTACAAAAAACATGTTGACAAGACCAACCAACACTATGAACGCAATCCTTTTCTTGTTTCTCGCAATGATGAGGGGTGTAAAAGCAAATATTGGAAGTAATCCTGCGATTATTTTAAACCAAATATTCGAAAAAAATACTTTCGCGTATGGGTGATTTGGATTTCCATACCATTCCGGTATACCTTGTAGACGGAAAAGATTTGTGAAAGATGCCCACTGACTGATAGAAGTAAGCCACCCAATGACTCCTTCGATGCCTCCAGAACCTTCAGACACTGTGGTGAATGATGTGCGTAAATATAATATGTATGGTAATAGCCAATATAAATTAAAAAGTATCCATAGCCCCATCGTTAACACCATGAATATAATTATTTTTTTTAAAAATAATTGCTTGCTTTGATTACTAACCAATATCACCACTATCCACACACCCGATGTAACAAATACTGATCCAAAAAGTGGTAGGAATCCTCCTCCGTTTAAAACGGTAAAGGTAAGTGAAATCACAAGGGCAGCACGCACTGTACTTATGCTATTTTTCGAGAGCTTATATATGACAGCTAATAATATTGGCAAGGCAATGTATGTCGTGAACTTTGTACGTTCAGCTATATACCAAGCTTGCAGGGTGAAGTGATTGAATTCGTAGATGAGTGCTGCAAATAGCGGTAAATATTTCTTGTCAGGAAATACAGTCTTCGCAAGGTAAAACATCGCAAGTCCCGACCCAAGCATATATGCAGCGAATTCGACCCCTTGAGCCAAAGAAACAGTAAATCCAATTCTGTCAAGAACATATTCGAATCCGTGTATGAAAAAACCTGGTACAGCGAAAGTTTGATCCGCGCCTAGACTATATCTATGTGTCCATGTAGACAATCTATCAAGAAAATGGACCGTTGGACTTATTGGTGTCCCTGCATCATGCCCAAGTATCATCATGCCATCCTGCACCCACAAAAACGGAATGAGGCTGAAAAAAAATATTATTGAGATCGAGATAAGCGTTGTGAAATTATTTTTCACCATATATGAAAACTGGACTGTTTATATAAGGAGTATTTACTCCAATTGGCAAAGTGAAGTGCAGATGTTTAGAAAAACGATAAAAAAATGGAACAAAACCCACTTGCACATAGCCTACATTGCGAAAACCTGCTTGCTTGTAGATTCTCACCCAGTCAAGTGGATGCTTCACGCTAATATGTGTCTTATCTATGAAGACATAGTCATATGGATAAGGGGTTGAGTTTATTACTATTCCACCGTCTTTGAGCATCTTGTGCATGTTTTTTATGGCTTTTTCGGGATCTGGGAGATGCTCAATTACCTCGAAAGAGAAAATGACGTCAAACGTGTTCTCCCACTTCGTATTTTCTTCTTCTACATCAAATACCTGCGACTCCATATCGGGCACGAGCTCTTTGATATGCTCCACCGCATGTGAGGATATATCTGTTGCGATAATGTCAAATCCACGATCTCTTAAGATCGATGAAGCAGCACCAATAGCAGAACCAATCTCAAGTACTTTTTTTCCATTCCCTTTCTCAAAATCATATATTTTTCGTAGTGCTTGAAACCAACCGTAGAACCAATTCTTATTCCTCTGAAGATCTTTCTGCGTGAAGTCACCCGTCATAGCTCTGTAGTAACCTGTAAAATATTCTTCTTTGAATATTTTTTTATGCTCTTCATTGCTATTATTCATAACTTGAGATTGTATCATTTATGTTCAATTAAAGAGATATGGGATCATTTAAGCTGTCTTTATACTCCATCGTTCTGATAATAAGCTCTGATAAGTCGCTATCGTAAATATTGATTTTATAAAACATCAAACTATTTCCTGCAACAGAAAATAACACTTCACTATGCTGATTTGGTTGTACAAAATTGTGTGGAATGTCGAGGTCCAAATTTTTGGCAAACATTATAAATTCGTTACCGATAGGCTCATTTTCAATAACATACGAAGATATGAAGTCAGAAAATTGCTGTCCCTTTAGGGGGGAGATAATCTGTATATCCATCACTTGGTTTGAGTTATTTGTGACATAGTAGGTTTGATTTTCATGTGTAACTGTCCACGAAGGATTGGTCTGAAAAGACATGTAATCTCCCATTGACCCCTGTCGCTTCCAGCCCGTAAATATTTTCCGAGCTTTCATACGGACTTGTATCTCATTTCTTATCTCATCTGTGATATTTACTAGTTTTTGGCCACCTGATTCATATCGAAAAGCGAAAATTGATCCTAGATCAAGCCGTTCTTTCTCCATTGTTTTTATTACCTTATTCAGATCAAGGAAATATCCTATGGCATATTCACCGTCTTCGGCATACCCCTCAGATGCTAAGCCATCGCTCGCAAGGAAATTGTATTTATAAAATGATTCCGGATATTTATGGCCATTCGGATGATGAACTTGGTCAAAGATTACTGGGACGACTTGAGAAAATGCCGTCTGAAAAGGCAGAATGTATGCTGCAAAACCATAAAATGACGTATCACTTTTTGTGTAAATTATCATTTTTTTAGGCGGTTTTTTTATTTGCTTACCCATTTGTTCAATTATTTCCCTTCGACTACTTAGGTATGTATCCTCCTGTTGCTTTACAATAACACCTCGGACTGCCGTGGCCTGAAAAAATAGAATTGTTGTAATTAATACAATCCATACTAGCTCCTTTTGATGCTTTGCTTTGTCTGGTATATATGTAACAAACTTCTCAAGTGCCAAAATAATCAAAATTATGATAGCTGGAGAGGTATGATACATATGACGCGAATCTACTATCCCTTGATACTGCCACCACGGGAAATTCAATGGAATAAGTGAGATTGGCAATGCCCCAACTAAGAAAACAATCACAGCCATTGCTTTCATCCAAAGGTTTTTTCTATCATTTAGCAAGATAATCCCAATAATTATTAGACCAAGTGTGACTATATGGCTAAAAAACTCTGGACCCACTGTCTGTGTGAACAGGTTGTATGTTGTTCCTTGCACTTCTTTTTCTTGGTTAAAGTATGGGAATTGAGCTTCTGTAAAGCTTTTTGACCAATTGATGAGCGTAGAAGGCTGGACAAAAGATTGAGCAAGCATTTTTGATGTTAGCGTGATATACCGATATGCAAACCCAGAGACTGACAAGTCTTTCTGAGCGACATTCGTGCGTGTTCTATACGCAAACTGAAGAGCTATTGCAATCGTTAGCACAACGAAAAAGGGTAGTAGTGATTTGGCAATATCAGCAAGTTTTCGCTTCTGCCTGAAGAGCGAAGCCGCCAAGACAACGGGCAGAAGCAGTGCATAAGTGAACACTGTCTCCTTGTTAAATATCCCAATGAGAAGCGAAATCGCACTAAACCATAAGTACTTGTGTCGAGCTAGCTTCAGATACTTCAATAAGAATATGACCGAAATAAGAGTGAACAGTAGAGCATTTTCGGCAAGCACAGCTGCCAAGGTCCATGTTACGGCCTGCGCATGGGCAGCCCAACCCGCAAAAAGAACGGCTGCTAGAAATGCATACAGTCTTCTGTGTGTCAGCTCAAATATTACTTTTCCATATAGTAGTGATACTATGGCATGAGTCACAAGAGATTGGACAATGTATGGAGTAAAAGAAAGACCAAAAAGTTTATACTGCCACACATATATCATGTTAGAAATTGGAACCAGATGCTCTCCGGGTAGTATTCCCCTTCTGAATATCTCAAAAAGGCCTTGAATAAACCACAGTGGCGTAACTATTGCGTATCTATAATTCCGAAAATATACCCATTCATCACCCTCAAAATAAGAAAAAAGACTTTGATAATACGTGCCTATTACTACCAAAGTTACAACACACACTGTGGTTATCGCCACTTTTTTCATTGATATTTTTAGAATTAGATCTAGATATTGCAGTAATTTCTCCCAAAAATCTTTGGGCTTATCATGCGGAGCGAGAGCTGTAGCAAATAGCAATATGTTGAGCGCCACGACTTGATCCTTTGTCCAAATGGCAAAAGCCACAAAGGTGAACATGATCCAAATAGCTTTGACTTTACCTGGCGATACAGATAATTTGAGCAATATGTAGATAGCCCAAAACGTTGCCGCTCGTCTGTACACATCCAAAAAAAGATTAATACGCGGAATATTCTCTCCAAATATCGCAATGAGAAGTATCACAGATGTCGCAAGGACATAGGTATATACGAGGTATTTTTTGCCAACTGAAGGAAAGCTGATACTGGGAAATCGACTTCTATTTAGTCTAAAAAATGTGACTCTTGTACTAGGCCAAATCAACATGCCACAAAGCAGAATGGTTGCCAGCGATATCACAGCAAACGGGAAAATGGTTCCCCCTAGACTGATGATTGGCAGATAAAGTAGATTTACTGCAAACTTGTGGGTCTGATCAAGTGTTATTACAAATGGCAGGAAATAAAATGCTGATAAGATCAATATATAAATCTCACCAACCACCCTTACTAACCTAGCGCCAAAAAATCTTGCATATAGAGCCAAAATAGTGCAGAAAAATACAATAACAGGTGGAAAGAGACTGAAAAATGGCTGTCCTACAAATTCTATACTTGGGTGCAAGAGATTGTAAAGCAATGAAAACATCTCGCTATTATACGTATATTTGATTGTTTAGAAAGAAGAATATTCTCTAACTTTCAAATCTCATCTTTGTAGCCTGCCAGACTTGTAAAAAAGAGATGAAAGTAATAAGAAATGTTTACTCTCCGGGTCAGCAGTGGTAAATAGTCGTTATCATGAATCTTTCTATGGCTCTGAATTTCTGATCTAGTTTTTTTTATTAGAGGGATATTGGATAAGTTCCAAAAGAAACCAGCCAATATAGCTTTTGTCAGTCGCGGCTTAAGGATAAGCAGATATCCCAATGCAACTACACAATTTAGGAAGATGTGTATCGGTAATAATCTTATGAGCGTGGATATTTCGAAATTAGTTATATAACAAAAGATTCTGTTTTTGTAACTATGAAATAGTACGAATTCAGACGAAAACTTTTGCGACGTTCCCCCACCTTTGTGATAAATCTTCGCCGACGGCTCAAACCATATTTCATAGCCGGCAATAAGTGTTCTTATACAGAGATCAGTCTCTTCAAAATATGCAAAGAAGTTGGGATTTAGGGCTCCCAGCTTGTCTATCACATCTTTGCGAAAAAGCATACAAGCTCCTTTCATTGAAAATACTTTTGATGCAAACATATGTCTTTTCTGACTTTCCTTATTGTGTCCGGGGTGATATAGAAAGCCACTTGATATGAAGTATGAGCCGATGGAGTCTATCACATTGCTTCTGTCTTTCATGAATATTGCTGGCTGCACTGCAGCAATATTGGGATCAGACTCAAGCCGTTTTACAAGTGGATCGAGGAAGTCCTCTTGTGCCTCGGTGTCTGTATTGAGGAATAACAAATACTTCCCATTTGCCTTCTCTATCCCGATATTGTTTCCTAAGGCAAATCCAGTGTTTGTGGGACTTTTTATTAGATTTACTGACAAATTACTAGTTGCTATTACAGCGTGCAAAACTTCTATGGAGTTGTCACTTGAGGCATTATCAACAAATACAATCTCAAGATCGTAGGATGTGGGTGTGAATTTTTTAAAAACAGTCAAACAGCGCTCGATATACTCGGCGCCGTTGAAGTTTACGATAATTACAGAAACTAGAGGTTTTTCCATGTGGTTAGCATTTCAGCTTTTTTCATCTTAATCAATCCATCCTGTAAAGTAATTGGCTTTATTTGCATCACTTCCTGTAATAGCTTTGTTTGGTAGGACGTGTCCAATGGGCGTGCAGATTCGTCGCCGAAAAAGCTTTTGGGAACAGGTGTAATGAGCTTCGTATCTAGATCAAACGTCCTTGCAACTAAAATCGAAAAGTCAGACAGTGAAGCCTTGTCCTTTCCCGCAACATGAATGACTTTGGGGGGCATTTTCATATCTACGAGACCCCAAAGAGTGTCTGCCATAAATCCGACATATAGATAGTTGTTGAACATATCTTGTGTGACATTCATTTTTTCGTCATTGCGCAGTTTTTTTACTACTGTGTTTGCCATATTCTGCTGACCTCTTGGATTGGCCCAACCGTACATTGTAATTGGTCTGATTATGACCGCATTTGAGAATTTCTTCGCGTCTAGCTCATTTTGCTTCTTTGTCTTGCCATAGACATTTATTGGACTAGGTTCTGACAACTCGTCGTAAGGAGGGCTATTCCCGTCAAAAACTTGATTTGATGACAAGACAAATATCCGTGTACCTATTTTGTGGGCTGCCTCAAGCATATTTAGTGTGCCACCAACATTTATATCCCATGCATCCTTGGGATATTTATCACAGAAATCAGGACTACCTTTTGCTGCCGTGTGTATGATCGTGTCCGGCTTGATAGCATCAACCATCCTGTCAACTGCATCCTTATCTCTTATGTCAACAGGGTGATAAAAAACCGAAGAAAGATCTGCGACCATCTTATTTTCGTGTATAGTCGCATGAAGCGTGTATTTTGATGGAGCTTTGCGAAAAAGTGTGCTTGCGACAAGACCAGCCCCGCCTGTAATTAGAATTTTCATATTCTTATATTATGGACTTATTAGAGGTTGTAACTCATTATCAAGCAATTTCTCAAGATCGTAATTTTCAGCAACGAGACAAGCATTCCTCTGCATTTGCTTTAGAAGCTCCTTATCTGAAAAAAGTTTTGTGATGCATTCAGTTATAGACTCGGTACTGACTTTAAGCAAAAAGCCCGCTTTGTACTTTTCGATATCTGAAGCTGTTGAAATGTGGTCATTTATGAGTACCGGCAGACCAAGCGCTAGATATTCGCGAGCCTTTAGCGAATCACCAAAAGAAGTCCATGGCCATTTATTGTCATATAGTGCCAAACCTATCTCATGCGTCGACATGATTTCGAGTGCGTCGTCATGATTCTTTAGTCCGTGGAAAGTAAAATGGCTACCCAGATTCTTTTCTTTGACAAGATCTTTTATAGCTTGTTCTCTTTCTCCACTACCTATAAAAGACACATGTAGATTGGGAAAGTCTTTTACAAGTACTTCTACTGCATATACGATTGTCTCGTACTGTATGGCTGGAGTGAAGTTGGCGATGAGTACCAAGCTATGTGGAGTTCTCTCATCTTTGCGAAATCTGAGCAGGTCTCTGACCGCTGGAGCATTTGGTAAAAAACGGTTTTTCATATCAGGTAAGCCTTGCTTTCTTCTCACCTCAGTGATGCGCGAGGACACATTCCAAACATAATCAGCATTTCTGTAAGCCGTGAAGTCAAGTAAGTGATAGATTCTATTTAGAATAGGATTCTCAAACCTATCAAATGCGTAGTCAGCTGTATAAAAAATAAGTGTGTCGACCTTCCCTATTATCTTTAGGAATATCCCCATTACTGCATTGAATGGATCAACCGCAATAAGTAGATCTACTTTGGGACGTTTTATGACCCAGCCAAAAGTAGTTATAAAATCAAAAGGTAACTGCAGAAAACGTGTGAGAGCTGTACGTAGTAGCCGCGATTTGTACAAAGTTGAGTTGTTGCCATCATACACGTCTATAAGCGTTCGGGTATTGTTGTAGAGCGGATGCTGGATAAGTACATGACCGACTTTTTTCAGCTTGAGATATTGACTTATGGCATAACACGGCCCATACACCCCCTGGCCATGCAGAAAAACAACATGGGAGGTAATAAGAATATTTTTTTTCATTCGAAAAGTCAATCAAACTTATGTGAAGGTCGATATTGTTTATTTTTCTTCTGCGATATCTTTATGTCAGATTTTTCAAATAACCAGCTTTCTTTTTTCAGCAGCTTCACAAGCTCCTTTTGATCTAGTCTGTGTGTGTTCTGCGAAGAAAATTCCGTAAGCTCTATAGGCTGAACGATCTGCAAAGGTTTGTATGAGGGATGTATTATATAGAAATTGGAATTTGAGCTGTCGGTGAAGGGTATTTCATTTTTCGATACCAGAAGCTCGTGCATTTTCTCACCTTGCCTCTTCCCGATCACCTCAACTTTTGTATCAGTGTCGCCAAAAAGCTCAATCATGGATTTGGCTATTGTCATGACAGTAGCTGCGGGCATTCGAAGTACAAATATATCTCCTGATTCATATCGCTTAATAGCCTCAAATATCAGTCCTATTGCCTGCTTTGTACTCATCAGAAATCTTGTCATTTCTGCATCTGTAATTGTTATCTTATTATCTGCCAGTATTTGGGACTTAAAAAGTGGAATGACGCTTCCATTTGTGCCTATAACATTGCCACCACGCACACAAATGAATTTACAAGATGAGTTTAGTTTGTTTGCATTTATGATGAGTTTTTCTCCTGCAGATTTTGTTACACCATAAAGATTGAATGGATCAACCGCCTTATCAGTAGATACGTCAACGACTAGCTTTACATTGTTGGCAATTGCAGCTTCTATGACGTTTTGGGTACCATAGATATTTGTCAGAATAGCCTCCCAAGGGTTGTCCTCGCAAACAGGCACGTGCTTAAGCGCAGCCAAATGGAACACTGTATCTACTCCCTTCATTGCAAAGTGAAGTATGTTTTTGTCTCTTATATCGCCTATTATAAATTTGAGCTTTGGATTCTGATAATATGCCTTCATCTCGACTTGCTTATGCTCGCCCCTTGAATAAATACGTATCTCGTCTGGACAATTGGCATGCTCGAGAAGCTGTCTCACTAGCTCATTACCCCAGGAACCAGAACCTCCCGTAACCAAGACTACCTTTCCTATTTTTTTTGAATCTACCATATTTGTTATAAAATATTATACCCTAGTCGGTGGAAAAATATCCCAGCGCATCTGTTGCTGATTACTTCAACAAATAATAGCTGTTGCATGTTGATTTGATTTATTATTGTGAAAATTTGTCTTCCTCACCAAAAGCAACATTCTTGTTTATAGTCAATTTTACAAGAAGGAATATAGAAAAAATCCAAAGTGGTATACCCGTGTCCATTGGATATTTGATGAATTCTGTTCGATAGTATAGTAGTCTTTGGGGAAGACTAGCAAATACCTCATCTATGATGGATACTCCAAAGAAACCATAGAAATTGAAGGACATATACAGCGCCAGGACAGAATATATCCAAAAATATTTAGGATGATGTCTGAAGAGGAGCACAAAAAATGGCAATGGCCATATGAGATATTGGAAAGCGAATATAGGACTAAACACAAATACCACCATGAGCAGACTAAGCGCTCCAAGTAGCAAGCTGCTCTTTCTGATCACAACAGAAAATGAGACCACAAAAATCATCAGGTACATAGTTGCCTTACTAACAATATGGAAGAACTCGGTGAAACGATGCGACATCAACATGTCCCCAAGTGGTATATCCAACTTGGATAAAAGAAGCCCAATCTTACCTATTAGACCGCCAAATCCCCACCACCCACCAAATCCACGATAAAAAACAACTTGACTCATGATTCTCTCTGTGTACTGAAATGCTTCAGGAAGACTTAGTGCAACAAGGGTAATAAAAAAAACAGCAAGGAAAACAAGCTTTCTCTTGGCAAATATATGCCGTAGGTGAGAGGGATTGATTTTGTGAGATATGCTGCCTACATTCAGATATAGAAAAGGCAAAAACATAAGTGCGGGCGCCTTTATTGCCGTTCCAAATGCATATATTATGGCAGCAGTTATGTACCTTTTGTTCTGCACAAAAATCATACTAATGATGAAGCTTAAGATCCAGATTGAATCACGTTGGCCATGATATGCAGATATATGGAGTGCCACAGGATGGAAAGCATAAAGCGCTGCAACTTGAAGCGGATTCTTGAGTTGCCATTTCTTCGCTAGGTAGTAAATCACTCCGACTATTCCTACATCGGCGATGACTGATAGCAGTTTATAATATCCATACTCGGGTAAGCCTAAATAATTAGTATTCAGATATACCCATCTCATGGCGATGAGATAATGATATGTGAATGGAGGCCAGTTTGGGCAGAGAGCTGTGCATGTTCCGTCATATACCGTCCCCTGTCCCATACCCATGTCGATTTTTTCAAGTCCTGTGATGCCTCCAGATCTCCATCCCCCTGTGTCCCCTGTCCCGTAGAATGAAAAGGCTATAGTAAGGCGCAATAATAAAGCCAACCCAAAAACCAAGATAGTATATATTTTTTGTCGCATTTTTCTTCCTTTATAAGTTTAGCACAGATAAGGATTCAGATTGTTATTCAAGCCCCTTCACTTGCATACAATAAGATAAAATAAGTTATAGTACAATTTTTAGTACTATTATCTAAAATTCATCAATATGATCGTGCCATTTATACTGCCTATTGTTAGTTTTCTTTTACAAGCATATCCAAGGTTTTTCAATCGCAGCTTCGGGGTGGATGTGTGGACTAGACTCATCGAGATAGATCATGTCCGCAGACACAACCATAAGATACCAGGTAAAATTAGTGGTCAATTCATTATCGATGGATATTTTGACTATCCACCCATTTTTCCTCTACTTTTATCCTATTTCCCAAAGAAATACTTATCAGCACTTCAAGGCGTAATCGCACCACTCATAGATAGTCTGCAGGTTTTGCTTGTGTACTTTGTGGCTTATTTTCTCACAAATGATGCCTCATTAGCCCTTGCCTCGCAAGCGATATATACACTCACACCTGTCATCGCCATCGAAAACAGCTATCTCACACCTAGATCACTTGGGTATTTGAACTTTTCACTTGCTGTTCTGCCCCTCCTTTTTTTCATCTTTTATGGCGGTTGGTATTTCGTGGCTATTGGACTATTTTTCGCCACATTACTTTTCCTCACACATAGATTTGCGTTGCAGTCGTTTCTTTTCGTTTCGATATTTTTTACATATTTTCTAAATACTGCACTTTTTGTACAGGTGTTTTTGGCGGCTTTTGCACTGGCACTGATCATCACCAAGGGGTATTACTTGAGAGTGCTAAAGGGCCATTGCTTCAATATCTATTTTTGGATAAAAAACCTCGACTTCAGATATGCCCACCAGGTGAGAGGAATTATAAAAAAGGACACAAAGACAGATTTCGTTAATAAAGCATATCTGCTACTTACATTATTCTCTCCACTTACTATCTTTGGACTGAATCCGTGGGCTTTCAGTGGATTTGCTTTTCTTGCTCTCGTTTATCTGAAGCTCATAAGCGCCCCTATTATCTTTGTGGTTTTTGCAAGCTGGATCATATTTTTCTATCTTTTTGGGGTAGTTGTAATGAAAACCAGACGACTTATGCCGATAGGTGAGGGTTATCGCTATATGGAGTTTGCTACTGTGCCCTCTTCAATATTGTCAGCATATATACTCTTTAGCCTCGCCAAGATCTGGCCTATATGGGTAGTTATCACGGCGGCAGTGCTTTTTGGCTTGATGAATCTGACTGTAATCGTATACATGCAAATAAAGACAATTATAAAAGACAAAAATAGATCGTTGACAAATGAATGGGCAAAGATGTATAGCTATATAAACGCGCAGGCTGTACCACCAAGAATCATATGTATTCCCCATCAAAATACTACCATGACAGTCTACAACACACATGCAAAGGTACTTGTGAATGCAGATAATCCAGGTCTTATCAGACTGGGTGGTATATACCCTGTTTTGACAACGCCAGTATCTGAACTCGCCAAGAAGTATGAGCTAACGCACGCACTTGTGAATATTAACTTTGCAAATCTTAAGGAGTTGGGGCTCCAGAATAACAAAATTGAGCAATCTGTAGAATACCTGTTGCTTGTGAAGATTGATTGATAAATACTATCGACATACAGGCTTGTTACGTAGTTGCATGTATCTCTGAAAAAATAATATGACTCAAGAATACCAAACTACCGAGACACCATCTATACTACACCCAGATATGCCAGAAGGTGGGCGTGCATATGAGACACATAAAAAAATCTTGGGTTTTGCTCCATCGACTCTTCCAACAGGAGCAACTGTGCTAGAAATGGGTCCAGGGACTGGTCTCAAGTTTGCAATTGGGCTTAAAGGGGAAAGACCAGATGTGAGTGTCATATCCGTTTCCCCTGACCTAAAAAGTAAAGAGATAACAGGAAAAATTGATCCCCGAGGCAAAAAAATCAGTCACGTTATCGCAGCAGAGGGAGGTCATCTGCCGTTAAGAGATAACACGATAGACTCTGTAGTTGTCTTTCATGTTTATGAACACATAAATCCCGAAGAATTTGTCAAAATGGTTAGGGAAATAGTCAGAGTCATGGCAGCAGGTGGCAAGGCTCTAATTGGACCGGTCCCACCACACCATGAATCTATGTCAACTATGACTCTGTCTAGTTTTCCGGGCCCATTTGAACTAATGCAGGAATATGACCCCAATTTACTTGACGATTTGAAGAAAGCCGGCTGCAGATTTGAATCTTATTCGTGTGAATTTGATCGTATACAGGTTATTGGTGCTAGTGGCAAACCATTTCCAAAGCAAAAAATCAGAGGCGAGGTCCTTAGCATTGAAAAGCGACCACATGTGCTTGTCGATAAAGAACTGGGAGAAAGATATGAAAAAATAGCTAGGATAGGTCGAGATATCCTCGAAGGCTCGCCTATCCTGATGCGAGAAAGCGATAGGGCTCTGGGCGGACACGATTTGGCACAAGCCATTGCAGATCGAGATTCGAGACTACGCGAGGATGATGTAACACTTGTCAAAAGATTTTTAGACGACCCAGACGTATCACCAGCATTATCTCGCTGGCGACAGAGTAAAAGAGAGATACCCTTCGGCATAGGTGATCTTGTTGACGAATCTACATACGGTAATTGGAGCTCTCCTGGTGGGCCTAGGGAACACATATTCCTAGCAATGGATGCTGCTAGTATCTTAGCAGAAGTGTTCGACATAAATAGGCACAAAATGGCCATTGTGGCAGGGCTACACGACGTTGGTCGCCTGCATACCCACACCTTCTATGTCAATGATCTCATAGGAGCAGCCTTGCTGCGGAGAATGGGAGTGTGGCAGGATCTTATCGAAACTATGCCCGATGAACAGGTAATGTTGACACCCACGCCAGACCGAGAGGCCGTAAAGACTGCTTTGGCAAAGGCTAAAAACACCAGCGTTGATGACGTCTCGTCACATGAGTTACAGGCTACAATTGAAGACCAAGCTGATGATGATATGGAAACTGTAATAGACAACCTAACACCCGAACAGGTAATAATGAGAATTGCAGACGAATTTGGGAAGAGGGCGCCTGGGACAAATAGACTTTATAGTCCTGCTGACTACAATGCATGGGATAGGTCAAAATGGCTGGCTGGCTATCAATCAAAGGCGCCGTCAGGAAGGCCAAGTGATGCTTGGTGGCGGACACAACAAAAACTTCATGTGGACAATGTTCCCAGATATTTCAAGGCACTTGATACCTGGGTGAGGAAACATTCAAGTGATAAGCTCAACCTGGAGTCAATCTCCCAGATGCTAAATGATCGCCTTGCTCCACAACTCATACAGCTCAATGCAGGTAAATGATTGGGTTAATTTATCTATATTTCTACCCCAACATTTTCTCTAAAACATTGTGTTTGTGCAAAATAATCCCAAGATTGGGGTGGGTCTAACACGATTGTGCTATCATTATTATGAAGTATGAAACTTAGACAAAGTTTAGCGCTCCTGCGACAAGATCTAAAGAGATATGACTCCCTAAAGAATCCTTTCGTTGTTCTAATGAAGTCTTTTCATAATCCAGGCATGATTTTTTCTATTATTTACCGATCAGAAAGGTATCTCTTATACGAATCCAACAAGTTATTTAAGATTTTGGGTATATTGGTGTACCCGTTGTATTTTCTTATTACTTACTACATTTTCAATTACCATATCGAGCCAATTGTTAAAATTATGGGAGGAATGTTCCTACACAACTTCGATATAGTTATAACAGACAATACTGAAATTGGATCAAATTTTAGTTGTATGGGGGGAGTTACTCTCGGAACCAATTTCAACAAGGAAGCAAAAATCGTCGTGGGGAATAATGTCTCAATCGGAACTGGAGCAAAGATTATAGCTTCGGGAGATTTGATCATTGCAGACAACATTACAATCGGCGCAAATGCAGTTGTGACAAAGTCGCTTACTGTCGTTGGAGCTACATATATTGGCATACCTGCTAGACTGATCAGCCACGATGCATGACGAGATGGTTAATTGTAGATTTCCAACATAACATACTCTGAATAATCTATTCATGGAAATCAACTCCACTACCGTACTAGTAAACACGAAAATGTAACCAATAATTGGGAAACGTCGATTGCTAGTTTAATATTTCCATCGTAGTGTAATGGTTGTAGATATCGGCTTGAATCCACACGACTGGTAAGAACGAATTGCTGAAATATTCGCCACCTGCGTTTCAATATATGACTTGTCTATACCCATATTTTTGCATTCGTTGAGCGCAGCTTGTACCATTTTGCGCGAAATACCTTTGCCTTGGTGACTTGGCAAAACTGCAACAAGCGGAATGTGTCCGTCTTTTTTGAGCGTAATATAGCCACAAATATTCGCACCCTCCTGCCAGACAAAAACCTCATCGGCAACCTTACCTTTCAGAGAGTTTTCTATCCACAGTTCATAAAGTAGTATTGATCTGTCACGAGGGAGAAAACTGTCATTGAAAAAGCGAGTCAATTGCCAGCTCTCACTCGCTACTTTTTTGAGTCCATCAAGGTCCGAGATGGTGGCTTTCCTTATATGCGGATCTACGTTGTATGAAACATTATTTATTGATACTTCGAAGTCAATCATCTCGTCAACCAGTCTGAATCCTGCATCCTCAAATGTATGTATGAGTGGGTAATTACCTTGTGCGAGTCTCAAGGTGGCATACTCTATCTTGTCTTCATTAAACTCATCTAGCATGGTTTCAATAGCCTTTTCCGCTTCTGGCAAATGACTATCTACAAATGCTGTCGAATCGACTTTGGCTACTTTTAGGCCAAATATTTCGCTATCAAAATAATCTATATCCCATGTTTTTCTCATTTGCGATGCGAGGAAATTATTTTCTCGAGAGATTTTGCTACATATGCAACTTCGCTTTTTGTCATTTTAGGATACAAAGGCAATGATATGATCCCCTCGAAGACCTTCTCTGCCACTGGGAAATCGCCCGGCTTGTACCCATATTTCTTATAATAAGTAAAAAGATGCAGTGGCACAAAGTACACACTCACTCCAATATTCATACTTTTGAGCTCTTCGATGATCTCATCTCTTGTGATGGACAACTTTTTTGTATCTACCTTGATCGTATAGAGATTCCATGAGTTACGCACATTTGTGCCGCTTGTGGGGACAGTCACTTCTGGGACTTTGCTAAGTAGACCTGTGTATATTTCTGCATATTTTGTCCTTGCAGTTATGAACTTCTCAAGCTTTTTGAGCTGATGGATACCTAGTGCAGCTGCGATATCTGTCATATTGTACTTGTATCCCGCCTCAAGGATGTCATAGCGCCATGATCCTGCAGCAGAGTGTCTCTTCCACGCATCTTTACTCATGCCATGAAGTCGTAGTCTTGATAGTTTTTGGGCAACTTCTTCATTGTCTGTTGTTATCATACCCCCATCTCCTGTTGATATATTCTTGATGGGATGGAAGGAATAACAGACTAGATTGCCAAATGATCCTATCATTTTCGATTTGTATTTTGAGCCTACAGCATGTGCTGCGTCCTCTATCACTAGAAGATTGTTTTTCTTGGCAATCTCATGTATCGCATCCAAATTGACGGGACGTCCTGCATAGTGAACAGGAATTATGGCTTTTGTCTTTTTGGTAATCTTTTCCTGAATTTTCTTCGGGTCGATATTGAATGTATCTTTCTCAATATCCACAAATACTGGCTTTGCTCCGGTGTGGATAATGGCATTTGCTGTTGCTGCAAATGTGAAAATGGTTGTGATAACCTCATCCCCCTCCCCTATCCCAGAGCTAAGCAAAGATAAAAAGAGCGCAGCAGTACATGAAGTCACACCTATTGCATATTTTGAGCCGACATACTTCGCAAACTGCTCTTCAAATTCCTTTGTTTTTGGTCCCAAAGTCACCCACCCCGAATCCATCGCTGCAATGACTTCTTTTTTCTCTTCTTGACCAAACATTGGTTGTGAGAAAGGAATGAATTTTTTCATAATAGATATGTATAAAACTTATAGTAATACCATGATCGTCTTTACAAACTCATTATAACTACGGACTAGGGAAAAGGTTGAGCTCTTTTTGACTCCATTCTTTTGGAGATAATCATACAGCGTCTTGTCTTTGTATAGTCTCACTATAGCTTTTGCCAATTCCTCTGGCGATGCATATGCAGTTAGACCTGTGATCTCATTCTCGACACTGTCTCTCAAGCCATCTACGTCATATACGACAGCCGGGGTACCTAGTGCTGATGCTTCAGTTATAGTGAGTCCCCATCCTTCTTTCACAGATGTGCCCAAAATAAGGTGTGATGACTGGAGAAGTTTCATTTTTTCTTCTGGGGTGACACGGCCTAGTTGTGAAATATCATTTGAGAACGGACTATCTTTTATGTACGATGTTGTCTGCAGACCATATTCACCTGTGTTGTCCCCAGCAATAACCAGCTTCAACTCAGGAATACTTTTTTTGGCAATTTCAAATGCCAAGATTTGATCAAGCGTTCTTTTCATAGGGCGGATACTTCCAAGAGATAGGACGGTGAAATCATTATTTTTTGCTTGGGAGGATGTTTGCTGTGCTAGAAACCGGGTCTCTATCATCACGGGAAAGATGCTAATACTGTCTGCGCGGAAACCATATCTTTTGAGATCATCCTTCGTGCTTTTGGACTCTGTTATTACATGATTTTTCCTAAGTAGCCAGAGATAAATAGGTTCAAGTAGATATCCCACTATTCCCACAAGCCTGTTTATCTCATAAAACCATATTTCTCTACAGAGCTGATAAATAAGTAACACTTTTTTTTCTTTTACATACCATTGTGTCATGAAAGGGATCGTATTTATCTCCTCTATCACGACGTCTGGCCAACCTTTCAGATTTTTCATGTAGTAAAGCCATGCACGAATGTAGACAGTTAGCCTGTTGCCCACCCTTATGATTGTATATCCATTTATTATTTCTTCCTTTTTGGCATTTTTGTAGCCAGCAACAATAAACTTTACTTCATGACCATCCTCAACAAGTTTCTCTGCCAGTGATTCATTGACATATTCTGCCCCACCTGCAAGTGGATTTGTGGAATCTTTCCAATTAAACCAGAGAACTTTCATTTTCTATCTTTGTAGTAAAAAATAATATTCTTCCTATACCAAATCGCGGCAGTGTCGATCAGCATCCCGACAATAGACTTCACAGAGCTGGCGGTTGTGACGCTGGCGAATGCATAGTTTAGCTTGATTGGGGCTTCGTAGATACGCTTATATCCGCATGTCTTTGCGACGACGAGCATCTCGAGGTCTCCACAGAACTTTTTCTCGAGTAGCTTTGGCAGGATGGCTGTAAGGACTTCCTTCCGAAATAGCTTGATCCCGGCTTGAGTATCGCGGATATTGAGACCGAAGAGTATCCGCACGATTAAGTAGTATACGTAGCTCAGGATTTTTCTGACTGGGGTGTAGTTCACTTGGCTCGCGGGGTGGCGCTTGGAGCCTACTATGATGTCTGCCTCATACCATATCATATGTTCCATGAGCATACTTATGCCACTTGTATCTATCTCCATCCCAGAGTCCAAGAACATCACATACTCTCCCCTCGCCTGTTTCATACCATGTCGTATGGCATAGCTTTTGCCATGATTCTTCTCGTACCCAAGCAGATGTACATGTGGTAGCTGCGCCTTCTCAAGTATTTCATGCGATCTGTCAACATATCCATCGACCACTGCTATGATCTCGAAGCTGAAGCGTGTCTTCTCCACGGCACTGCTTATGACCTGCAGATTCTGTAGGATTGTTTTTTCCTGACGGTAGATAGGAATGACAAGAGACAGATCTAGTTTATTCATCTCCCAAAATCATACACCAACTCCCTCAAAAGACAAATTCAACCTCAAAGGTTGAATTTGGGGTCGTTGGGGCGATCTAAAAGTATATGATTGAAACGTCACAAGATATTATCTGATAATTAGCATCCAAGTCCACAACTCACTAATCTCGTGAAAATTGTCACGAAAAGACCTGGGAGCGATAATCTCGTATAATAAAGCAATGACCAAAGTCTCGATCATCATCCCCACCCTCTTCCCTCCTCCCACTCTGCAGGAATATGCCGAGAGGCTCGCAAAATACAGGGATGTGTGTGAGGTGATTGTTGTGATAAACGCCGTAGAGAGTGGTCAGTGGTCAGTAGATAGTAGACAGACAAAAGTAAAAATCATTCATCTTGACAAAAACAAAGGCTTCACTGGTGCGTGTAATGCGGGCGCGAGGGAGGCAAAAGGCAAGTATCTACTCTTTCTGAATGATGACTGCGAGATGGATGAAGAGAACTTTGAGAAAATGGTCAAGTTCCTGGAGAAAAATCTAGAGCTTGTTGCTACGCAACCGGTTGTATACAAAAGAAAAAGTGAACAGTGGACAGTGGACAGTGAACAGATGAAAAACAATAACAAGGTATCCCTGCCTGCCGGTCAGGCAGGTCTCGACGAGACTCGAGATGACGAAAGGAGAGAGATTGAGAATATTGGATTTTATGTTGATGTCAGAATTGGTAAAGCGTTTGCTGTGACTGACTTAACTACAGTTCACAGTTCACGGTTCACGGTTCACAGCATTTATGGACTATCCGGTACCTGTCTCCTTATTCGCAAGGAAATATTTGAGAAGATTGGCATGTGGGACGAGTCGTTTCATAGCTATCTCGAGGATGTGGACCTAGCCATAAGAATGCACAAATTTGGCTACAAATTCGCGCCTTGCATAGATAGTGAGGTAACCCACGCTCACATGGCGACAAGCAAGCAGATGGGCATGTACAAGCCCGTGCAGGACGTGAAGAATTGGTGGAGACTGATCATGAAGCATCCAGATGTGTTTGTGCACGCAAGCAACCTCATCCCCCTACTCCTTGAGCGCGGAAGGAATGTGAGTGGAGTGATAAAAGCCATACGTTCATATTGACAAATATACATATAGAGCTACAATTATATATATGCAAGAGCTGCATTTCGAGTGGGATGAAAAAAAGAATAGTGAGAATTTTACAAAACATGGAATCTCATTTGAGGAAGCTAAACGGGTATTTTATGATGAACAAAGGATTATTATTGATGATTTAGAACATAGCAAAAGCGAAAAACGCTACTTTTGTGTAGGGTATGTTGATAGAAAGATTATTACTGTTAGGTTCACGGAGAGAGATAGGATTATTAGAATTTTCGGCGCAGGATTCTGGCGCCGAGGTAGAAAAATATATGAAACACTTAGATCTGGATAAAAATGTCATTTATACCGACGAACCAATCAAGTTTGGCAAGATCTTGAAAGATGACTTTCTGCCATCTCCAGCGGAACTTGCAAAAGAAGACAAATCTATCAAGGTGACCATATCACTTAGCAAAGAGAGCGTAGATTTCTTCAAAAAAGCTGCTGTCAAACATGGTGGACAGTATCAAAAAATGATAAGAAAGCTACTAACTGAATACACTAAAAGAGCAAGATCAACATCCAGTGAAGTTCTATGATAAAGACGATATCTATAGCCGAATCAAAATTCTCTGTTGATACGAATGGAGGCAAGATAAGCGAGATGATTTTGGATGGAGTGAAAGTACTTGGGACATATGAGCGGATGGATGGCAAAATCGGCGCTACCCACATCTGTACACCAAACTTCGCAGGAGAGGGAGTGGAAAAGTATGGACTCCCCTTCCATGGCCCTGCCCGCACACTGGAGTGGGAGATTGTGAAAGAGGATGACAAATCGCTTGAGATGAAGGTGGTGCTTGAGGCTCTGGGAAAGTATGTATCTGCACTTGAAGTGAGACAAATATTCGCTCTGCATAGACTGGATTCTTCACATTCGTTCAGAATGACAGACAGTGAATCAAGTTCTTCCACAGTCATGCTGAGCTTGCCGAAGCATCCAGAAAATATATTCTTTTCTCACGAAGTGCATGTAAAAAATCTAGGTACAGTCGCAGCACCTGTGAATATTGCCATACACAACTACTTCGACACACCGAGTGGGTGGGAAGGAGCCAGACTAAATGACAAATCAATAAAAGAAAAAATCGAAAAAAATCTCTCTATACACGCTAGTAAACCAATAGAACGTGGAATTTGGAATTTGGAATTCGGAACTTCTCAATCACTGCTGATTGAGACTCAGGGCGCCCACGACCTCATGTGCTGGACCTCAACTAAGGATGGTAAGTATGATCAAAATTACGCTTGTGTGGAACCGGTTGTATCGTGTGATCCAGCATATTTCGGGTCAGAAGCATCTCTCCTCCCGCCTGGAGAGACAAGAAGCATGAGCCAAAAAATCTACTATAAACTATAAACCATAGAAATAGGGTGTAGGGGGTAGGTTGCAGGTTGTAGACAGGCGCACACCTATTCTTTGCTCATTGCTCTCTCGGCTTTGCTTCAAATATGCTTCGCACTGATTAGGCAAGAAGTCTCGAAGTTTTACTTTATTAGTTCCCTGCTTGCAACTCTCATCGTATATGCGGGGCGGGCGAGCGGTTATTCTCCGAGAGTTCTCTGGGCCTATGGCCTATCGAACCATATTTCGCGAGCTTATGTTGCTAGGCTCTAGGAACTTGGTACTAGGCTCTCATTACTACTCTATTATCCTAAACGATTTCGCAATAGTCTCCAGATCGGGGAAAAGAGAGGGATCTTTTGTAGAGAAATAATAAACAACATAATTATTCACGAACATATAGACATTCTCCTTTTCACCATCAACTCTTGTTTCATAGTAAATACCCTTGTAGTTTTGATTAGCCTCTTGCTTATTTTCAATGTTCAAACTGTTTTTAATTATCAAATTATTCAGATGATCATCTATTGTCTCGTAGTTTGTGCCATATTTTCCATACTCAATCTTCGAATCAGATCCATCAATCCTAATCTCACCGCTTGTTTGCTTCTCATTAATCATAAACTTATCATCATACTCAAACTCAATCTTCATAAAGTCAGATCTGTACTTCTTAATACCACTTCCATTGGTTGGCGCCATACTCACACTGTCACCGACCAACGTTGCATCTTGACCAATGCTGGGCGAAGTGGATGGCCTTACAATAGCCAGCACGTAGAGGTATAAGAACCCAAGCACGGCTATAGCAAAGAGCGTCGCTAGAAGCTCCTTCGTATGTGTTTTTTTGCCGTCTTTTCCCTTTTTCATAGATATTTTGTAATTATTATTGCGAATGTCATCCTGGAGTCACGCCGAAGGTGGGACGATAGGATCTTTTCTTCTCTAGATTCTATCGCTCGCTTTGCTCAATCCAGAATGACACAACCTGTTCACTGTTCACTGCCTTGCCCTTCCGTAGCCTTTGGCGTAGGAGGGTTCACTAAAACTAGTTTAGCATTTTCTGTCACAAGCTGTAAAGGTCCATGGGTCTCATGCGGAGCGATCTCTTCCCCACTCACGATTAGTGCTTCTCCATCAACACTGTATATCACCCTCGTCCACTCGCCACCGCTATACAAATATTCATGTCTGTATCCAGTCTCATCCTCGTCACTGATCCCGTACACAGATGGTTCATAGTTTATAGTAACTTTATTCCTAATGCCTCCATACGCCCTGAACAAATCTATGTTATTGTCACTTGATTCTTGATATTGCAACTCATTAATGTTCCCCGCCTCATCCTCCACGCTCACACTTCCACCTGTGTCATGCTGAGCCTGCCGAAGCATCTCTGCCTTATCCTCGCTTTCGAAAACAAACTTCCCACTTTCTGTCGCATACCTCACTCCTATCTCTGGCACTGATTTTTCTATCGTAAAGGACATCTCGACCACCCCACCTATATTCCCGCTTTTGTCAGCAGAGAAGGCCTTCACAAAGTGCGCTCCACTTGACGCTATGGTCAGTGGCTCTAGGTATGTGGTCCAGTCTGCGGGAGCATCTAGCGTGTATAGAGTGTAGTCTACCCCGAAGTCTTCGATATCCTCATCTACTGCTTTTGCAACTACTGTCACATCAGTACGGAAGTGGGTGCCCTTGCCAAGACCCGTTGCTGTAAGAGTGGTGACCGGTGGATTCTTGTCTTTCTTCTCCCCGACTAGAGTGAAGATGGTCGTGTGATCTACTGTGGCTATGGCTCTATCTCTGTCCCAATCGATGAGTGTTGGTTCGTCTTGCCAGGTGAGACCGCCGTCCGAGCTTGATATCACCTTCAAGGACTCTGGCTTGATGCTGTCCTTGATGTCTGGGTGCATGAAGTCGATAATGACATTGAAGGGTTCGTTGCTGTAGCGTATATAGTCCCCTGCAGCATTTTTCATGGTGATATCGACTGCCACACCAAGCCTCTCTTGCTCCTCCCTCGCCAGATCTGTGAGTGGTAGGGTGACTATCTTTGCAGCAAACTCGATGAAGTCGTCCTCAGGAAGATTCTGTCCGCCAGACTCTATGCCAAAGCCCTCACCCTGCATCGATCCGCCATCTTTTGTGACATGGAGTTTGCCTGTATATAGATCGTACTTCCAGAGATATGTACTTCTCATGCCTGTGCGCGGGGTGCCATATGGAGACTGGAAGACAGCCCGCTCCCAAGGGTCTGCCCCCGCATCCCCCATCCAGCCATATGGGTCTATCAGTCCATCTGGGATATTGTCGTCGAAGTTTCCATCTCCATTTTTGTCATATACGACCATGAAGTGGATGTGTGCTCCGTCCTTGCCACCTGGATCGACATTGCCTGTATAGCCAATCCTGCCTATCATCTGGCCCTGCTTCACGCCCACCTCTCTGCCTAGCTCCTCGACTATTAGATCACGTCCATCCATATGGTAGTACCTCGTCTGGAAGCCATTGCCGTGATCTACGAAGATGGCATTGCCCATCTGCCAGTAGTCACGTCGCAAAGTTGCAATGCCACCCGCAGCTGCAAGCTGCGGATCGCCGTAGTATGCCTTTGATACTTTCGCATAATCATAACCATCATGAGATGAATAGCTTAATTTCGAATTACGATTATTACTCTCAAAGGAAACAACTGTTTGCAAAGCATCACTCAACCCCACCACGCTCATACTCAATAACGGATACTCATGATCGAAGTACGATGTCATAGCTGTCGCAGCACTACTGAACTTGAGACCCTTGCTCCTATAGTCCCATGGCAGATCGAGAAATGGAGTGAAAGGTGTGGGTGTCGGGGTAGGAGTGATGGTGGGCGTGGCTGTGGGGGTGGGTGTTGGATCAGGCACGAACACGAGATATAGATCAGACACTGGGAAGTTCTTATAGCACGAGCTGATGAAGCGGAAAGTGATGCTATACGTCCCCCCGCCAGGTGGGAAAAAGTGACTCACATCAGTCGGCACTAATGCCGTCTCACTTGGGCAGATATAGTGCGTCACATATGAGCTGTCTGCAGGCCCCACCCAGTAAGATTTGATATTGGCGTAGTAGATATTTTTCACCTGTGCCTGAAGGTAGTTACCGATCTTGATCTCTCCTGTGCCGTCTGGCGTGCGGGAGATGACATATCGCCCGGGCGGGGCGGCATTTTTCGTCACATAGATATATGAGATATTTATGACGCCTGTATATGCACCAGTTCCGTGCATAGTGAATGCGTCTGTGATCTTGTATGAGGTGACTGCCTGCGCGGATGCAGTCCGCGCAGATATAAGAACACAAAATAAAATAATAAACAGTCCGATGAGTTTCTTTATGAATGTAGATATCCGACCAAAGTATTTACCTACTCTTGTCATCCTGATCCCGAATACTCGGGAGAAGGATCCAGACGAGACTGTAATTGAGTAAGTTATGATAGATCCGAGAATGATTAGAATCACTAGCACGAAAATACTTACTCCATTATTTTTTCCAAATAGATCCCGGATCAAGTCC
>CAZATL010000007.1:36439-44526 GCA_964488055.1 uncultured Gammaproteobacteria bacterium
CTGACCGCTGACTACTGTCCACTATGGTCTGTACCCCTGTCACAGTCGGTGTAGGTGTACTCGTGGGATTTAGTGTCGACGCCACCACTGACTTTGTGGGCGTCGGAGTAGGGGTTGGAGTTTTTGTACTATCGACATCGCTCGGAGCTTGCCCTGAGCTTGTCGAATGGGCTCTTTGCTCTATTTTTGTCGGTGTGCTTGTAGGCTCGACTTGATATGTCACGTTGTCCCAACCGAAGACCAAATCCCCTCCTTTTACAACACTCTTGTCTCCACCTTCTCCTACGACCTCGTGTATCACACTCGTTGTCAGGATCTCTCTTTCGACATCACGACTACTGCACAGCTCCCAAGTAGCACTCTCTACACTTACCATCTTCTTTTTTGTGTTTATGGCAAATAGCCTATGCTTGTCTCCCGTCGAGACTCTACTTCCGAAGCTAGCCAAACTCCCGAAATACGGCCCATATGTCCCACTGTCAGACGCCCATTTTGCGATTCTAGGGTAACTATCATGGAAGGTGATCTCCCCTGTCGACTGGTTATCTGGCAATACTCCTGCCACCCAAAGTGTCGCAAAGTCACTGCCTATGGATATGTCCGCGTAGACGTCTCTCATACTTCCGTCTGTTGTCATACTATTTATGACAATTTTGCGAATATATGGATGGTCTACTTTTGCTTCTGCGACGATTTGCGACAGGTAATTATTTTCAGCTTTTATATTCTTTTGTCTATCTCCTGTGACAAATGCACAATAACTATTTTCGACTATTTCGCTTGGCTTCCAAATGAAAAAGTAATTTATGATTTCTGATTCACCAGACGATTCGAGATTGCAAAATACAGTATCTGCTTCTACGCCACAATCTTGCTGCACATTATCTATCGTTGCGGAATCAAATCCGTTTGCAATTATTTCTGAAGACAAGTGTAGTTTAGTCTGTATTTTTCCTTCAGGTTCAGAGTCCGAAGGCAGGCTGACTTTGATCTCCCCTATATAACTTGCATTTTCTTGTTTCACGATGTCTACTCCGAGTATTTCATGACCAGAAATTGCATATATCTGAATAGGTCGAAGGGAGAGTGCTAGTAGTAAAAAGGATATTATGAGTAGATTTTTACCCATCATGAAGGGTATATTATGATAGTTTGATACCCTTTGCAACAGTAAATTTCTCTAGGATACTTTTCTAGCTATATCTTGCAGTGCCAGATCATGAGATGCGAGTCTTTGGCAAAATAATCCTGCACAGTCTTGACTGGGGTGCCCAGTTTGTGAGTCCAAAATGCTTGAGCCTTCTTGTACCCACTATCGAGACAAAACTCCCGCACTCCCATTCCCGCCAAAACTTCTTTTATTTCACCAAATAGTCTAGTTCCAATGCCTTTCCCGTGAAAGCCTGGCAAGACATATGCGCTTTTTATCTCTGGAACATTCTCTACATCTATTTCATAATTTTCGACTATATCTTTGTTTGGCTTACCATATGCCATCGTCCCCACAATCTCACTACCCATCTTTGCTACCAGCGTATACTCATCCTGACCGTTTGACGCAAAATCCTTTTCAATATTTACCATCTGACTCTCTATGTCACCAAGCATTTCTGCACGATGAGAGACGTCACCTCCCTCACTTCTGTAGGCATCCGTGATTGCGAGTGTGTAGAACTGTCGTAGCTTTTGCGAATCACTTTTGTCAGGTCTTGAGATGGTTATTTCTGCTTGTTGCATAAATCATTTTAGCACTTCCAAAATCTCGCCCGCATGCGTGTTTATTACGAAATGACCCTCATTTGGATATATTTTTAGCTCACTATTTGGGATTTGAGAAGCATAATATTTGCCCATATTCGGAGATACATTTTTGTCTGCATCCCCATACCAAAGATAGACTTTTGCTCTAATGTCTTTCAGCTCAAATCCCCAATCACTAGTGTATAGCTCTAGGTCCTTTGCGCACCCATTTTGCCCTGTCTGAAGGCTTCTCTACGAGTTCTTTTTAAACCTCTTTTGACTTCTTTTGATTCGAGTATCAATTGGTCTACTTTAGATCGGAAAGACAAAGTGAAAATCTCGGGAAGGAATCGTCTCGCTTGTAAAAAGGCAACTGAAGCTGATAGCTTTATGAGGAATGGGAATCTATGGTAGTTGCGCCATATGAACTTATTTATTGGCGCCATCCCAGTGAGCACTCCCTCGATATTAGTCGGAGCTAGACCGACTACTATTCCCACCTTTGTTAGTCTGTCTTCAGGAATTTTATACGCACAAACTGCTGCATATGGTCCCCCACCAGAGACGCCCACAACCGCAAACTTTTTTATGTGCAAGCAATCAGCAAGTTCTATGACATCATCTGCCCAATCTAGCAGTGTTCTATTTGGAGCATAATCAGATAATCCGTAGCCCGGTCTATCAGGGGCAATCACCCGAATTTTTAGCCTCTTTGCTTCCTCGTCTAGTCCACTAGCCTGTAGCCTAGAGCTTGGCCATCCGTGGAAGTAGAAAAGTGCATCACCGGTCGCATCTCCGTATTCTGCGTACCCCAATTTGCGCCCATCCTTCAGTCTAATAGTCAGATTCTCATGTGGTGCAATATCCATGGCAAGATTATATCAAGGTTGAAGTATGTTTACGTTGTGGCCCTTGCGATCATTCCCCTCCTTTTTGCCAAGGAGGGGTGGTCGAGCTCACTTGGGCGAGACGGGGTGGTTGTGGTTCGTATGACAGAACCACCTCCCCGCGTCAAACGCGGTACTCCTCCTTAGCATTCAAGGAGGAGAGTCATTCCAGGCGACTCCTCTCCTATAATTTTCCTATACACTGACAATTGTCGTTGTAAATTGAATATTAACTTTGCGGGGTGGTTGGTCATGACTTTGGATCGTTAGTTGATATAATTCAAACATTGATTGTTGTACCAATAGGGCCCGTAGTTTAATGGTAGAACAAGGGTCTCCAAAACCCTTGGTGGGAGTCCGATTCTCTCCGGGCCTGCATCGTTATATCTTAGCGAATGGTGACTAGCCATGAGTTTAGATATAATAATGCCCTCCAATAAAGTGGTTATAATCAAAAGTATATGCTTCTTAATAAACTCGAGTTCATGAGTATGGACAATCCCGTACGCAGACTCATCCAGTCGCATCTTGAGATACCTCGTCTCCGCTCGATGACAGATCTAGATTCTCCAGAGAGAGTCCTTGAGATAGGCTGTGGCACAGGCTACGGCGCGAAGCTCATCCGTCGATTTTTCAACGCAAGGCATATCACTGGCATCGACCTCGACCCCAAGATGATAGAAATGGCCGAAAAATCAAGCAGGGATTTACCTTCCACCTTCCAGGTGGAAGGTGCGGAGAAGTTGAGTTTTGGTGACAATACTTTTGATGCTGTTTTTGATTTCGGTGTCATTCACCATATCCCAGACTGGCGAAAGTGTATATCAGAGCTGTATAGAGTACTAAAGCCCGGGGGAACCTTGATACTTGAAGATCTCTCAATCGAGTCTTTTACTGGCCTCATAGGTGGCGTCATAAGACACCTCACATACCACCCCTACTCTACCATGTACTCACAGCCATTTTTTGAGACAAAACTTACCGAGACAGGGTTTGTAATAGCGAAAAAGAAAACATGCCAAAACTTGGGATTGCTACGCTACTTTGCCATAGTCGCGCAAAAAACTTGACACACAAAAGATCCCGATTTTCATCGGGATGACACACAAACTGACCACAGTATTGTGTCTTTACTTCTTCGTCACAAGACTTACACCAATCCCCGATAGCTTGCCACCAAAGTTGAGCATGAATGACATAAAGAGTACGAATGCCCCAAGATTCGCAGAATCATTTAGCATCTTGGCCGAAATAAGCTCTGTCTCCATAGGTTCGATGTTTTGCTCTGGCATCTGGAAGTTCAAATTTAACTTCTTGGCGGCTTCCGAGAGGGCACTCGTGTCTGTCTTTGGAATGAGCTTAGCCATGTCTATCTTCACTCCTTCGAAGGCAAATACTTTGACAGGCACGGGCTCTCCCTGCAGAAATACCCTAAATACCTGAAAGAACGCCAGAAACATCATAAATATCCCAGTCAGAAGCAGTCCATACCCGATAGATAGGTTTACTAGTGATTTTGTGTCAGTTTGCATATTCGTAAATCGTACATAAACATCAGGCAATAAGCAACAAACAGTCGCTGATTATTTTGCCACTGTTCACGGTTCACTGTTCACTGTACACTTCTCATCTCATGAAATACAATCTAGCCCCAGACATAAAAGCCCAGATAGATCATTTGGTCGAAAAGATTGAGTTCTCTCATGTGAAGAAAGAAAGGATTTTCTGCATAAGGAGTCTCGACGCAAAGACGAGAGCGATAGCGCGTATCTGGGGCTTCAGCAAGATCTTCGCCGAGGTGGCCGGGCTGCCTGTGACATATATCATCGAAGTAAATCACAAAAGGTACGACAAGCTCCCAGACCGCGAGAAGACGAAGGTGCTCATACATGAGCTCATGCACATACCCATGACTTTCTCTGGAGCACTCCGCTCACACAAGGGGAAGGGTTTCCATATCTGCGACAGAGAAGTTGAGAAAATATGCAGACAGTATGGGATCTAGTACCACACAAATTCCTAAAATCTAATTGATCTAATTTCTAAAGAAATCCCAAATCCAAGATCTAAATGAAAACCAATTGACAAATGACAATCTAAAATGAGCTGTGAGCGCTTCTTTTGATATTTTAGCTTTGTGCTTCAATTGGATCTTTAGATTGGAACTTTGGATTTTAATCTAGTATTTAGGTCAATTAGATTAATTAGAGCAATTAGGAATTTTTCATTTCATCGCCTCTTCCTGCACCCTTTTGTAGCTAGAGATCTCACTCTTGTCAAACCAAAGAGGCACCTCAAACTTCGCCTCATCCAGATTACCTGATGCATGCATGAGATTCTTGATTGGTCTTTTGCCAAAGTTTGCTAGTGCTGATGAGTCGTACGAATAATCACCGCGTATCGTGCCTGGCGCTGACTTGAGTGGTAGAGTATGTCCACAGAGTTTGCGTACTAGCTCGACAGCGTGTGGCCCCTCCCATACCGTGACCAGTACTGGACCTGCAGTGATCATGTCGACCAGCCATTCGCGTATGACCATGCCTATCGAGTGTGCATCAGTCTTATCGCCGAAGTCCTTCGACAGATCCAGACCAAGATCTTGGTAATTCTCACGAGTCTTGTTGCCCATTCCCTCGATAAACTCTTTGCGTGATGCTGGATAATGCTTGTCCGCAAGCTCGCGCGAGACAGATACAAACTTCCCAGCCACCATCTTCAGCCCCACCCTCTCAAATCGTGAGATTATCTCTCCCATGATGCCACGTGCTACTGCATCTGGCTTTAGGATCACAAGTGTTTGTTCTACTACGCTATTCATAAAAGTATTTACGAAAATTCTAATAAAAATTGCTTTCTTACTTATGCAAGGGATCCCGATATACATCGGGATGACGCTGCCTACCACCCTACCACCTACCACCTACCACCTACCACCTACCACCTAAACAATTATCTCTTCTTCTTCGAAGGGCCCTATGACCGCCAGTCGCAACTTATCTTCCTTTACAATAATTTTTGCTTCATTTATCACGTCATCGACCGTCACCTCGTCGAGCTTGGCAATGACTTCACTTGGCTTCATGTACGATCCTTCCATGAGCAGCTTGTTGCCATAAAACCCAGCCACAGACTGACTGTCCTCAAGTGACAGCAAGTATCTACCCTTTAGCATTTCCTTGACACGCTTCATCTCCTGCAGCATTTTGTCTTTGTCCTTGCCACTTGCTATGGCGTGATGCTCACTCACGATCAGCTTCAGAGCTTCGTTTACGACATCCTTGTCACACCTTACACCAGCTGATGTGACCATAGACCCAGTCTCAGCGTACAGATCTCGTGTGGTATTCACGTAGTAGCACAAGCCTCTCTTCTCTCGTATCTCGACGAAGAGTCGCGATGACATCCCGCCACCCAGTATGGCAGCCAGGATACTCAAGTGGTACTTGCGGTCATCTAGGAATCCGTAATCAGTCGTATATCCAAGTACAAAATGTGCTTGCTCAGTCTGCTTCCTGAATACTTTACGAGCCTTTTTTGATATTGTCTCTTGATAGTTCTCAAAGTCATATTCCTTGAGACTGCGAGTATCGCTATCCCAAAGACCAAAGGTCTGGGCGATTTCTTCGCGGACACTCTTCAGGCGCGATCCGATACCCCCTGCCACGACAAGCACGCTATTGTCTGGATGATATAGCTTGCTTATGTAGTTGACGAAGTCACGCCTTGTGAAGGACTTCACAGTATCGTGTGTTCCCGCTATATCCATGCCAAGTGGATGATCTGGGAATATGACACTATCGTAGACTTGTGAGACCTTGTGGGACGGCATATCCTCGTACATATTTATCTCCTCGACTATCACACCTTTTTCTTTCTCGATTTCCTTTTCCTCAAGCTTCGCACTCGTGACCATATCTGCCAGCACGTCAAGCATGAGACCTGTTTTGTCGGCTGTACCTTTGATCCAGTAGCCTGTGTGGTCCTTTGCTGTGAATGCATTGAAGACTCCACCCATCCCGTCTATGGTCGAGCTTATGGTGAAGCTATCTGCATATTTTTTCGATCCCTTGAAGGCCATATGCTCGAAGAAGTGAGCTATGCCATTGTTTTTTGCATTTTCATATCTACTACCTGCACCAACTAGAAGAAGTACAGTCGCGCTCTCCGCGCCACCAGTATCAACGATCAGTGTGCGGAGTGTGTTTGGGAGTGTGAGTGGATGTACTTTCATATATTTATATTATCTTAATACGGAGATTCAGGTGCTAAGTATAGCAAATATTCCAGTTTTCTAAGCTGGAAAATTGCCAAAAAATCCCCCACTTTCGTGGGGGGGTGATTTTCAGTTGATTTTAGGTCTTCGAGACTCATTCTGTCACGGCAGGAGTGGGAGCTGTCACCTTGACTGTCGGGGTCGGCGTGGTCTTCTCCTCGACTGCCGACTCGAGCTTCACCTTCGCCACATTCTTTATCTCTTTTTTGTTCGCATCATAAAGAATCACAACTCCCTCATTACCAAAGCTCAAGATTGCATCACCCTTCATTGCCTTCGCATAGAATGGATTTTTGGCAAGTAGTTCCGGGTCTGACACGACAGCCACCTGTGGGGTCTCTGTTGAGTCCTTTGAGATGTGACCGGCTGCCTTTATCTGCTCGATTACCTCTGTCAGCGCCTTCAGTTGTTCCTTTTGCTGTTTCTGGCCTGGCGTATCTCCTTCGTATATGAGCTTCTTCGTGGATGGTCTATATATCACCATCTTGTCACTGTATCCTATGATCTTGTCCCCATTTTTAGCATCATTGTAGACTGCTTCATTGAATGTGCTTTCTTTTCTTATTTTATCAATATCCGTAAAGTCTTGGGTCTTGCCTATCTCGACATACGACTTAGCCTCAAGTGCGCTGACATTTGCAAGCTTTGAGATCATTTCTATTTCCTTTCTCTGGCTGTACGCTGCATAGAAATTCAGTGGGTTGAGACCCATGAAGATGATATATAGCTGACACGCTAAGACTATCAAGAGTATTACGAGAGTTACGTTTAGCTTTTTGAACATAATAAAAAGATGAACTTTTACAGGAGCATACTATCTCTTTTCAGAATGTTTTGCAAGCGGAATTGTATGCCTTGGTTATATTGTGTAGTGGCTGTCGAAGTGATATAATTATCGCCTTGTGATTCGGGTCTATAGCTCAATTGGTACCGCGCTCGCCTCGCTAATCACGAGTGCGTAGCGGGCGAGGAGCAGTCCCGATTTTAATCGGGATTGGTTCTGGTTTACAAAACGCTTTCCTCACTTGACAAATCGGGTCTATAGCTCAATTGGTAGAGCAGTCCCGATTTTAATCGGGATTGGTTCTGGTTTACAAAACGGTTTCCTCACTTGACAAATCGGGTCTATAGCTCAATTGGTAGAGCAGTTCCCTTTTAAGGAATTGGTTCTGGGTTCGAGTCCCAGT
>CAZATL010000008.1:0-39249 GCA_964488055.1 uncultured Gammaproteobacteria bacterium
AGACTCGTCTCATTGTTCCCGCCAAACCATCCTGCGTGTGTACTCGTCGCCCCCACGGTGAGTAGTCCTGCTGTGAATACCGTCATGATTAGCACCTTTGATTTTGTGTTCATAAGAAATTTATAAAATTATTAATGTCAGTATGATAACCGCCGAACCTGAAAGCTCACTGAAGGCTAAAGGCGGATATATTTTCCCTCCACATGGACATGTGAAAGTAGTATTATGTGGCTCTTACATTTTGCGTGAAATATCACAGAAATATGAACATGCCCACCATACTTATCGTCCTTGGCGCAACAGGCGATCTCATGCAGAAAAAGATAGCCCCCGCGCTCTTCAAACTATTTGAGGAGGGTAATCTCCCGAAGCTTTTCCGCCTGATTGGGTTCTCAAGACGAGATCTTAGTGATATAGATTTTCGTGATTTTGTAAAATCAATAATTCTTGAGACAAATTCGCATAATCCAAATATCGAAAAAAGTCTCACATCATTCTTAGATCACGTGACATATCAACAAGGCCACCTTGAGAATCTCGATGATTATCATAAACTCGCGGGTGTTCTAGGATATGTCGACAAGAGCTGGTCTGCATGTGCCAACAAGTTATTTTACCTGGCGGTGCCACCGACTGCCTACGAACCGATTCTAAACAACTTATCAGTATCGGGGCTCACCATACCATGCTCTGACGACACGGGCTGGACTAGGGTGCTTGTTGAGAAGCCATTTGGGAAAAATCTGAAGTCATCTGAAGATTTGGACAAGCTACTGTCATCACTTTTCAAGGAAGAGCAGATATACAGGATAGATCACTATCTGGGCAAGGATATGATCCAAAATATCCTACAATTTCGATTTGCAAACAATCTCTTTGAGGATTCGTGGAATAATGCATCTGTTGAAAAAGTTGAGATCAGACTGCATGAAAAAGTCGGTGTAGAGAAGAGGGGTGTCTTTTATGATGGAATTGGTGCGCTTCGTGACATGGGCCAGAATCACCTTCTGCAGATGCTATCACTGATTGCAATGGACGCGCCCAAGTCATTTGATCCGACTTCAATCCGTGAAAGCAGAGCCAAAATACTTGAGAAGCTTCCAAAGTACACACCCGAGCAAGCCTCAAAATATTCTTATCGTGGACAGTACAGAGGATATACAGATATAGCAGGCGTGGCAAAAGATTCAAAAACCGAAACCTACTTCAAGATAAAGACATATATAAATAGCAACAGATGGGAAGGAGTACCCTTCACACTAGAAAGCGGGAAGCGAATGGGCGAGACTCTGAAGGAGATTGTCGTAACCTTCAAGCACCCGTCGCCATGCCTATGCAAAGACGATAAACATTTTAATAATCAAATAATCTTTCGTCTTGAGCCAAAAGAAGAGATACTCGTGACACTATATGCGAAAAAACCAGGACTAAAAAACGAAATCGAAGAAAAGAAAATTCATTTTGTGTATGGGGAAGGTATTGTGAAACTCAAATATATCGATGCATATGAGAAACTCTTGTATGACGCAATAGAAGGTGATCAGACACTTTTCGCGAGCTCTAGGGAGGTGGCTGCAATGTGGCAATTCACAGATCCATTTGTGGACACCTGGGCGAAAAATAATAACCCTCTTGAGATATACGAGCCTGACACCTCGCGCATCACCCAAAAATCATCGTACCTTGATACACCGAGCGCCAGTAACACCCCACTCGCGAAAGAAATCGGAATCCTCGGACTTGGCAAGATGGGCGCGGGTATTGCCCTGCAGCTTATCGAAAAAGGGTGGAAGGTTCACGGATACAACCGCACAAAATCAGTCACAACAAAACTCGCAGAGAAAGGTGTCCAGGCCCATGATGATATAAAGAGTGTCATTGCGTCGCTCTCTACCCCACGTATCATATGGCTCATGCTACCTGCAGGGCAGGTGATTGACGATACTCTAGAGCAGTTGCTCCCACAGCTATCAAAAGGTGACATTGTGATAGATGGTGGTAATTCGTTTTACAAAGACAGCGTGCGTCGATCTGACATGCTGAAATCCCGTGGAGTACGCTTCATGGATATTGGCGTGTCTGGTGGACCAAGTGGCGCGAGGCACGGCGCATGTCTCATGGTAGGCGGCGAGAAAAGTGACTATATACTTCTTGAGCCACTACTGCGCGATATATCGGCTAAGTCTGCATATGGATACTTCGGCAAACCAGGCGCCGGACACTTCGTGAAGATGATTCATAACGGCATAGAGTACGGCATGATGCAGTCTATAGCAGAAGGCGCCATGATACTAAAAAATAGTGATTATGATTTCGATCTTGCGGAAGTCTTTAGGATATACAACATGAGGTCTGTCATAGAGTCTAGGCTCGTCGGGTGGACACGCGAGGCACTACTTGACAATCCAGAGCTCGCAAATATCTCTGCCAAAATAAAATCAAGTGGAGAGGGCGAGTGGACCATAAAGACGGCGCGCGAGATGGGACTTGATGTGCCAGTGATCGAAAAATCATTTGATGTGAGACAAGAGTCAGAGACTGTCAAGTCTGATCAGCCAGCTGCTTTCAGAAACAAAGTAGTTTCGGCCCAAAGACACAAATTCGGCCAGCATGACGTGTCTGTGGAGTAACAGTATTAGTATGAGTTTTTACAAAACATCAAGATTTCTAATGAAAAGAAATTATTTTTTCTTTGCGGTTTTTGTATTTTTGCTAATACTATTACTTCGCTACAACAGTATTAGTTCTCCTTTTGAGAGAGATGAGGGAGACTACGCATACAATGCAAGATTGCTACTACAAGGTGGCGTGCCATATAAGGAAACATTTCTACACAAGCCGCCACTTGTAGTCTATACATATGCCTTGGGTCAGCTGATAGACCAAGATGGTCTTTGGATGCCACGGATACTAGCAATTATTTTCATATTTCTCACAAGCCTTTGCGTGGCATATATCGCAAGGCGTGAATATGGTGTGTATGCCATGTATTTTGCCCCCATTGTCTTTGTGATAATGTCGTCATTTCCGTATTTCACCGCACTGTCTGCCAATACCGAAATATTCATGATGTTACCCATGACGGCCTGCCTCGCGCTATATGTGAGATGGAAACACATGAAGACTGATGTAGATTTGAGACTCCAGTTTTTGCTCTTAGGCATACTAGCCTTTTTGTCATTTGGGTACAAGCCGATTTCGGCATTCCCACTATCACTCCTATATATTTTGTGGGTAGTGGGTCTATACAAGAGACACAAGAAAGCTAGCAAGGTAGCGATGCTAGTATTGTGGTCATCTATTGGTGCGGGTATATCATTTCTACTCATATTCGGATACTTCGCATACAGGGGAGCCATGTGGGATGTGTATGACCTTGTCATTTCTTTCAACAGATACTATGTCACTCAATTCGGCTTCACCTTTGATTTTTTTATTCAAAAAATATGGTTACTTATAGAGAAGTGGCCAATGCTTGTACTAATTACGCTCTCTACAATTTTCATTAGGCCCAAAAGTGTAATTCTCTATGCTTGTCTTATTGCTGTGTCTGTCCCTGCGTTTATCAACACTCCAATAGGTCACTATTACATTCTCATCATGCCATTTTGGGCGATTCTAGCTGGAGCAGCCATACAGCGCGTAAGCAGCATGCTTAGTGAAAGACACTCACCAGATATGGCAAAAAATATCAGCATTTTTGTCGCAGCACTTTGTATCATCTCGATGCTTTGGGTCATGAAAGAACAATTTCTGATGACCCCACAGGAGATCACGCTCTGGGTATACGGGAGACAAAATCCATTTGTCGAGTCGCAAGACATGGCTGAAAGAATCAAAAAATTCACGGAACCAGATGATTTAATATTTGTAGCTGGATCAGAACCACAATTACTTTTTTATGCCGACAGGAAGCATGCTAGCAAGCATGAGATATCGTATGCGTTTGGGATGAAGACTCCTTATCAGAAAAAATTTCAGATAGAGGCAAGAGACGATATCACAAATAATAAACCCAAAGCTATTGTGCTAGTCCTTGGTGATGAAAGCGGATTCATGAATGTTTACAATGAGACACTTATGAAAGATTATATTCTCAACCTTGTTGACAGGGAATACAAACTTGTGGGTGGAGAAGTGTGGGAGAAGAGCGGGGTGTACTGGAGGGAAAAAATAACAAGTGATAATGTTGGATCTGCAAGCATGTTACTGTTTGTGAGGAAGTAGTGTGATTGATAGGATGGAGATCCTGACTTTCGTCAGGAATTCAAAGCAATTGACTCGCTGAACTTGATTCAGCGTCTAAGATAAGATCAAAATAATGTAGCTGATCAATATGATTCATAAATTGACTCCCTGACTTCAAGTCTGGGGCCATGAATGCTATGCAAATTTTGCGATGAAGAGTTCCCAAATTAAATTCGGGAAGTTAAGCTAAACTTTTAGAAAATAATCATGTTAAATAAGATGGAAACAATTGCAAACAAATCTATCCATTTTCTAGGCTTGCTGCAGGATAGATATCTATATCTATTTATCTTTATCGTAGGATTTGTCTTGTATTTCAAATCACTATTTTTTGATTTCACATACTTCGATGACAATGTACTTGTCCTAAACAATCAAAGCTTTCTAACAGATCCAGCAAATATTATCTCCGCTTTTCAGATGGAAGTCTTCCATGTTCTCCACGCGGGAGCTGCTTACTACAGACCTATTCTGACGATTTCCTTCATGCCAGATGCGATACTTGGTGGCTCATCTTCCTTCACTTATCATTTTACTAATATTTTCATACACCTTGTGGCGAGTTGCTTGCTTTATAAGCTACTTATGACTCTGAAGTATCAGAAGATTTTTTCTATTTTTGCCTCTGCAATATTTCTCGTTCATCCAGTTTTGACACAGGCAGTATCTTGGATACCGGGCCGCAATGATTCTCTACTTGCAGTATTTGTATTACCTGCTTTCATATATTTCCTGAAATATGTGGATGATAGAAAAATAAAGCACTTGATATTTACAACTGTATTTTTCGCTTTGGCACTTTTTACGAAAGAATCGGCTCTGGTTTTTGTGCCAATTTGTTTACTATATTGTTTTTTGGTCTGTACTACACTGGTAAAGAAAAGTGTGAATTTCTCTTTTTGGTCATTCTGGTTACATCCAGAATCTGACCATATACCTGACTCTGGACAAGCCAGAGTGACATATTTGAGGTCACCAATGATAAAGTTGTTGGCAGGGTGGGGGATAGTGATTGTCGCCTGGGCAATACTACGGCACCAGGCTCTAGCAAATCCAATCAAGATGACCGCTAGTGACATGATCTTGTCTGTCTGGAACAATCTGCCAGCATTACCTCAAATGATGGGAAAAATATTTTTTCCTTTTAATCTGTCGGTATTGCCCATAATCCAGGACACTACTTTCGTATATGGAGTACTCGCGGTAATTGTACTTATTGCCCTTTATATTATTACTTATCTAAACCAAAGCACTGTCATTGCGAAGCGTCTGCCAGCCACAGGCAGGCAGACGCTGTGGCAATCTACTAAGCTATGCATTCTGAATTTTGGGATGATGCAAAACAAAAGAACAAATCTTATGATGTCTTTCGGACTCATATGGTTTCTTGCATTTTTGCTACCATCTTTCATGAGACCCAATCCAACAGTGATCGCAGACTTCATCGAGCACCGCGTGTATATGCCCATGATAGGGATCATTATCTTTTTTGGGGAAGTCACTAGTCTGTTTAAAAATAAATCACTTAACATTGACAATGTTTTGTGTCACCCTGAGCCTGCCGAACGGGTGACACACTTTTTAACATTAATCAGTAATAATACACACGTGTTCATATTCTATTTGTCGATTTCGATATTTTTTATATTTTCATATATCACTTTCACCCACCAAGACGTATTCGCAGATAGACTCACCTTTTGGCGGTCTGCAGCAGAGTCGTCCCCACACTCTCCGCTAGCGAATCGCAATCTTGGCGCTATGCTATACCTGGATGGGGATATGGACGGGGCCGAGGTTTATTACAAAAAGTCACTTGAGCTAAACGAGAACGAGGAGATGGTTCACAACAACCTTGGCCTCATATACATGACAAGAGGCGAATACAAAAAAGCTGAAGTGGCATATCTTAAGGAACTAAAAGTAAATCCGTACTATGACAATGCACATTACAATCTGGGTCTGCTCTATCACAAGATTGGCAAGACGACTGAAGCCCGGAAGCTTTGGAAAAAGACACTTGAGATAAATCCTGATTATGAAGATGCTAGACGAGCACTTGATGCAACAAAAGGAAACTAGAGCAAAGAGCAAAGTCCATAGAGCAAGGTATAATACAATTAGTCAAAAATTAGTATTTAAACTTTATAACCTATATGGCAACGACAAAATCTAGTGAAACAAAATATGAGGTAAAGGGATCGGATCTCATGAAGAAGATCAAAGAAATAATAAAAGAAGGTAATGTGCGCCACATCTCCATAACCGATAAGCAAGGAAAAACACTGCTAAATATCCCACTCACTTTTGGCGTTTTGGGCTTGGTTATTGCACCTGTACTTGTCGCAGTCGGAGCAATAGCTGCGCTTGTCACAGAATGCACGATCACTGTGGAGAAAAAAGCATAATAGGTTGTAGGTGGTAGGTTTTAGGTTGTAGGAAAAAATATGGGAGATTTTAGTAAATTAAATGATTATAAAAACGTAATTCTCGATTTTGATGGGACGCTGGCGTCACTTGTCATGGACTGGGGGGAGTGGTTTGATGGTATGACTAGTATCTATCTGAAATACGAGCCGTCGGGGGAGTTTGTCGGAAAGAATTTCTTCTTGATACAAAATGACTACGTGCGGAAACATGGACGAATACTTCGAGATGAAATTGCATCATTTGTTAGTAAATATGAAGAAAGAAATATCATTGGATTTGAACCTAATGATGAACTTGTAAAATATGTGAAAGACTGTCCAGACAAGACCTACTATGTATTATCATCTCAAAGTAGGGGTGGGGTACTTCGAGGGCTGAAAGATCTACAGATAGATAACCAGATAACAAAAGTTGTGTCACGCGATGATGTGGTCTTCATAAAACCAGATCCAGAAGGCATACACAAGATCATAAGTGGGTTAGCTACAAGAGACTTCATACTACTTGGTGATTCTGATGTGGATATACAGACTGCAGAATCTGTAGGCATAGCGTCTATGCGTGTGCAGATGTGACGGCTACAAGTCAAATACACAAAATGACGCTCCTCGACCCAAGGGTCGAGGTATCTGTCACACCGTTGTACAACGGTGTCTAGTGGAAAAAATTACCTCTGGATACCGGCGTCCGCCGGTATGACGACGCAAGCGTCGAGGAATTAACCTTAAATGAGATTAAGTGACTACACGCCTCCTGTGAAGTTTTTCACGCCGTAATTATTTTTGTTTTAACAAAATAATATTTCAAGATCTCCTTTTCGGAAGGGAGTACCCGCTCAAGATTCACATAGGCAAGATCTGAGCGGGGGAGGGATGTTAACAATTTTGATTGACGTCCCCCGTCCTTCGGATACCCCCTTCATAAGGGGGATCAATATGTCAAAAAAGCAATGTTCATCATTGATGCATACTTTCTTACATCTCTACGAGGTTAATAAATATTTATACTGCTGTTTTGTGATAGACTGTATGGAGCTTATGAAAGCGAAAAATACAGATAAGAAGGTGAGTCTATCACTACCCGAACTTTGGCGGGCTGTTCTTTTTTTCCTTGAGGGACATGAGAAGCCTTTTGTATTTTGGCTTGTTGTACTTTCTATTGGATATTTCTGGGGTCTTGTTCCGGCGCTTGTCGTCTCAAAGGTGGTAGACGTACTTAATGGAAACATCTCACAAGACTCACTCATTCTGGCGTTTGGCATGATTATTTTTCTTGGGACTGGCCATGCAGTCACGTCTGTCATCAGACTTACAGCAAAAAATAAACTCGGAGATCTGACAGCTGAGGCTGTCTACCAGATTCGCGTGAAAGGGTTTGAGAGACTAGTCGATTACTCGCTCAAGTGGCACGATGAGGAAGTCACAGGCAATAAAGTCCAGAAAATTCAAAACGGTGCAAGCGCTATACGCGATCTTCGTGACATGATGACCCAGATGGGCATCGAAACGATAATAAAAGTAATTGGAATTTTTGCGATTTTTCTTTTCCTTAATCCTTTTTTTGTGGCATACCTCATGGTGTATCTAGGGATATTCTTTGCCATTCATCTGAAGTTCTACAGCGTGATGGAGAGGATGACTGATGACTACAATAAGTCACAAGAGTCAGCCAGTGGCACATATTATGAAGGAGTCAATAATATCCTAACCATCAAAACACTGGGGGCGAAGGATACCTTCAAGTCTAGCGTTTTCGCCAACGAGGAAACTACTCGGAATTTTAGCTTTAAGATGAGAAGGATTGGGATAAATAAGTGGAAGATATTCCAGGTATTCAATGGAGTATCTATCGTGATATATCTTTCGTTTACCGTATATGGAGTCTATACAAGCTTCATAAGTATGGGCCAGGTGGTAGTCCTATACTCATATCTCTGGAGCCTCATTGATGCAGCGGGCAACATCACAGAAGTATTTGACAGATACATCACATACAACTCCGCCATATCACGTATGATGCCGATATACTGGGGTGTCGACAAAGTCACAAAAGGCACAGCTCAATTTCCAGCTAATTGGAATGATCTGACCATCAAGAATGGTCACATAAACTTCGGCAAAACCAAAAAGAATGCTCTTCACAATGATTATGCTCTCAATGATCTATTCGTTTCTGTCAAAAAGAACGAAAAGATCGGAGTAGCAGGACTATCTGGCAGTGGCAAATCAACATTTGCGAAGGTGCTTATGGGACTGTACGAGATGACAAGTGGAAGTTACAAAATCGACAAAACTGATTTTTATAAAATAGACGAAAGGGAAGTGATGAAGTACATGACTCTGGTTCTTCAGGAATCTGAAATGTTTAATATGTCAGTGCGAGAGAATATTACTCTTTTGAGAAAGATAGATGAAAAGTTACTCCAAAAAGCCATATCTATCGCCCAGCTCGAACATGTCATAAAAAAGTTGCCACAAGGACTTGATACCCAAATTGGCGAAAAGGGCCACAGACTATCTGGTGGGGAAAGACAGAGGATAGGTATTGCAAGAGCCATATGCAAAGACCCAGAGATACTCATTTTCGACGAATCTACGTCATCTCTCGATACAAAGACAGAGACACTGGTCCAACAAGCACTAGAGAAAGAGCTGACAGGTAAGACAGTCATAACGATTGCGCACCGCATCACAACACTTCGCAACACAGATAGGATAGTGGTCTTTGAGAAGGGAAAGGTGGTCGAGGAAGGTGTATACAGTGAACTTCTTACTGATGAGTCTTCTGTCTTGTCGCAGGTTTATAAGACACAGCAGAGAGCGAAAAGCTGATAGTTAACAGTCGTCAGGCGTCAGTAGTCAGCAGATAAACACCAATAATGCGCTTAACAACAGAATAAACTAAAATACACTTTTTCCTACACCCCACACCCTACACCCTAAATATTTTATTTCTCTGGCGAGGCTGAAGGGGACGGAAAGTTCCTCATTACAGGATTGATCTGTATGCTGTCTGCAGTGACAGTGCCGTCAGTATTGGTCGTACCCATTACGCTTACTTTTTCGCCTGTTTTTATTTCTGACACTTTCGCTTCAGTCTGCGTGCTCGCTGTTGTTTTGTCTGTCAGCACAACTATCTTAGTACTACCATCTGTGAGCTTTACTGTCATCGTAGATCCATCGATGTCAAGTATCTCACCAAATACCGGTCTAAAGCCATTTCTCATGGTAGTACCACCTTGTCTACCCGTGCCTTGTTGAGTGCCACCCCCCTGACCATTCCTATCCATCATGCGATAACCGCCACCTGCTCCGTATTCGGACGGAGATATGATCTTTGGGTTCATCTCGGCATATTTGAGTCCACCAAGGAATGATAATGCACTTACGCCAACCGCCACAACAATTGATGTGATTGTTTGTTGATTTTTCATAAAAAATAAAATTATTAAAGTTTACAATTTCTAATTAACCTAATTACCTAATTGATCTAAACAATGTCCAATGTCTAAAAGTCCAATTTGGTTTTGGTACTTAGATATTATTTAGAAATTAGAATAATTAGAGCACTTAGAAATTTTTATTCATATCTTAGCGCCTCGATCGGTTGTAATTCTGATGCTTTTTGGGCGGGATACCACCCGAATACTATTCCAATTGTTCCAGACACGATAGTCGCAAGCGCAATGGATGGCAAAGATATCACAAATGCCAGATTCACAAATACAGATATGGCATATGACGCTCCAATGCCAAGTATCACGCCTACCATACCTCCACCAAATGTGAGGATGATTGACTCAATAAGAAATTGTGTTGTAATAGTTTTTTTCTTCGCACCCAGTGCCTTGCGCAGTCCAATCTCACGAGTGCGTTCTGTCACTGTCACAAGCATGATATTCATAATCCCTATCCCTCCAACCAGGAGTGATATGGCAGCAATACCAGACAAGAGGGTTGTGAACGTGCCTGTCATGGCCGTTGCAGTATTTAGGATGTCCTGCTGCGAGAAGATGGAGAAGTCCGCTTCAGTGGGAGAAGTAAGTTTGTGCCTTGCGAGCAAAAAATATCCCACCTCATCCTGCGCAGCCACCATCACATCTTCGCTTTTTGCCTCAAGTGCGATACTCGACAGATACTTCATGCCAAAAAGTTGTTTCTGAGCTGTCGAGAGAGGAACGTATATCACATCGTCCTGATTCATGAATCCCGATCCGCCCTTTGCTGTAGTCACGCCAATCACACGCAGTGTCTGACCCCTTACCCTTATGCTTTGACCTATTGGGTTTGCACCTTCTCCAAACAAATCTGTCACAACCTGTGGCCCAAGCACCGCCACCTTGCTCATAGTGTCTATGTCTTGCTTTGAGATAAACACACCACTAGCGATGCCTGTTTTGTGCACAGGTGCATATATGGGGTATACACCAATTATTTGGGTGTTTGTATTATTGCTGCCTGTTGTGACCTGCGTTCTTTGCTGGAGCTCCGGTGAGACATTTGCGATATATTGGATGGACTTGGAGCTTTCTATTGCAAGTGCGTCGTCAAGCGTGAGTGTGGTGCCACTACCCCCTGCACTTCTTACAGTAGTATTTCTATTGCCCGTTGGAGAAACAGTGAGCAAGTTTGCCCCAAGTGATTGGATCTGTGACTGAATAGCTTGCTGGCTGGCATTCCCTAGCGAGAGTAGTGCAATCACACTCCCAATACCGATAACGATACCAAGCACAGCAAGCCCAGTGCGGGTCTTGTTGAGTAGTAGTGTACTAACTCCTTCTTGTAAGATTTCTAAATAATCCATAAAGTCAACCTCCAATTTTCAATTATCAAGTCTCAATTAATTATCAACTTACAATAGCCAATTCGTAATTTGATTTATTGAAAATTGATAGTTGAATATTACTTGTTAATTGCTATTGATTATTGATAATTTTTTTGCCTTTCCTCTGCTTATGCTCTGTGCTGTCTTTGGACAACTTACCATCTTTTATATGTATTATCCTTTTTGCGTGTTCAGCAATATCTGGCTCATGCGTAATCATGAGTATTGTGTGTCCATCCTCGTTCAACTTCTGGAATATCCCCATAATCTCTTCGGCTTGAGCTGATGCTATATTGCCTGTTGGCTCATCTGCGAGTAAGATCGCAGGACTCATCACAAGTGACCTTGCGATAGCCACTCTTTGCTGCTGGCCACCAGACAGCTGGCCTGACGTATGGTGAAGCCTATCGGCAAGTCCAACCATCTTGAGAAACTCTTGAGCCTTCTCAAACCTCTCATTCTTTGGCACACCTGCATACATCATGGGAAGGGTCACATTCTTCAGCGCCGATGTCCTAGGGAGGAGGTTGAAGGCCTGAAAGACAAAACCAATCTTTTTGTTTCTTATATCAGCCAGTTCGTCGTCACCAAGCGTACCTACGTCATGTCCATCGAGAATGTATTTGCCACTTGTCGGAAGGTCAAGTGCCCCAAGTATATGCATGAGAGTCGACTTACCGGAGCCTGATGGACCCATTATGGCCACATACTCCCCCTTTTTTATATCAAAAGATACATCATCAAGAGCCCTGGTTTCGACAGTCCCTGTTGTGTAGACTTTTGTGATATTGGTAACTTTTATGATACTTTCCATCTAATAAAATGCTCAATTATCAAGTAATCTTCAATTTTCAAGATACAAGTTTCAAGTAATTATCAATGATCAACAAGAACAAACTATCAATTTACAATGACAACTCACAAGTAATGATTAATTAATACAGACTTTCAATTATCAACATCAAGTGTCAAGTAACGATCAACTGTCAATTGAAAATTGGCAGTTGGCCCTTGGTAATTGTTATTGAAAGTTGGCAATTTGTCCTATCTATCTCATCCTCACTCCACTGCCGCCACCTCCGAATGATCCAAACACTGATGTCGTACCAGATCTTGGTGTAGTTGCTCCAGTTGTGACCGCACTTGTGACAACTGTCTCGCCACCCGATAAACCTGACGTGATTTCTGTATTGGCATCTGATGATAAACCTGTCTCTACAGTTACATTTTGTGGAGCACCATTTTTCATAACCTGCACCACATAACTTCCATCTGTTTGTTTTTGCACGGCTGTGGATGTGACATTTAGGACATTATTCTTGATAGCTGTAATGATATTTGCAGATGATGCCATGTTTGGCAATATCTCACTCGACTGCACATCAAGTAGTATCACTGCAGGATATGTGGTCACTCCAGAGCTCACGCTACCTGATGTGTCTACACTTATTACCTTGCCTGTAAATGTCTTGTCAACGAGCGCATCAAAGGTGACTGTTGCTTTGTTTCCTATTTTTATTTTTGGCACATCGATCTCTGTCAGGTTCACTGTCACAGTTGGTGGGGCATCAGTCTTAATACTTGCGACTTTCGTCGAGCTCACAGTGGCAGTCGAGCTAGTTGTTGTGCTTATTACACTCCCGACTTGTAAAGACAATCCAGATACCTTACCTGTGATTGGGGCATATATTACACCTGACGACTCTTGGTATGAGAGCCATGCGGAGTTTAGTGAAGATTGCGCTTGGGCGAGTACATTTTGCTGGTTTTTGTATTTTGCCTCTGATGCAAGCCAAGTATTGTCAGATACGTAGTATTCGGCCAGCGCACGAGTGCCAGTATTTGGTGAGCCATCTGCATTTTGGTATGTAGAATTTGTGGCAAGCTCATAGTGATCTTTCCAGTTTGTGAGCATGTCTGACTGTGTCGTATAGAAAGCTATTCTTGCAGACTCAACATTATTCTTTGCACTTTGATATGAGGCGAGAGCTGAAGATGCGTTCTGTTGACCAGACATATCCAGATCTACCTCAGCAATTTTGTCGCCTGATGAGACCATATCACCATCCTTCACATAGACAGCTTTTACAACACCGCTTGCTTTTGTGTTGACACTTGCGCTATTGGCTGTCGACACAGTGCCTGATCCTGTGACGGAGGATATGACCGTGCCTTTGCTCACTGTCTCTGTTTGATATGTAGTCTTTGCGGTTTGTGTGGTAAAAAACTTTTGATAGCCGAACCAGATACCAGCTCCTAATGTCGCCACAATCAATATTTTTGCGATAATAGGTAAATGCAAAATCTTTTTGAAGATGTTTGTTTGGATGATATTCATATTTTGTAAAAGTTTGACAATTGTATACTTGTCATGCTGAAAACTCGCTGAACAGCACTCTGAAAGTTGACCCTTCACCTTCCTTACTTTTCACTTCTATCTTACCTTTGTGCGTATCAACAATTTTTTTTGCTATCGCCAGTCCCAGACCATAACCGCTTGTGCTTTCTTTAGTCCTAGCGCTATCTGCTCTATAGAATCTGTCGAAAATATGTACTAGATCATTATCTGATATTCCTATACCCTGATCTTCTACTTTTAGTATTATGTTTTTTTTGGCTTTTGAGACTGATATCTTTACCTGTGTATCAGGTCTACTATACTTTATCGCGTTATCTACAAGGATAGATATGAGCCTATACGCATCGTGGTTTGGGATATTCGCATGTGCATCATCAGCATTGACTATTATCAAACATCTCTTTTCTGTGGCAAGAGGCTGCATCTCTTCAGTCACTTTTTTTGCTACATCTGCGATATTGGTAGACTCAATATTACTACCTATTCCATTTGAATCATGTCCACCCGACAGCTCTAGGAGTGCATTTGACAGGTGAGTGAGTCTGTCGACTTGGTCTTTGGCTGTTGCCAAAAGATCCTTAGCATCATGCAATGACATCTTTTTATCCCGTAGGTTCACCTCAATTGCGCTTTTTAGGGCGGTGAGTGGGGTGCGAAGCTCATGAGAAGCGTCTCCTATAAATCTTTTTTGTTCTTCAACCATTTTCTGTATTGGCTCTAGAGTCTTGCCAGCTAGGAAGTATGAAAGCATCCCAGATATTCCAAGTATAGCGATATTTACTATCCCGAGTGAGAGTGCAATTCTATTTTTTGTTTCGGCCACTAGATCTGGGTCAAGTACCAGCATCATCTGCATAGTGGGAGTGCGACCACGAAGCTCTAGTGGGAAGAAGCCAGGATCGAGTATCCTCCTCTCGAGTTTGGCTCTTTGCATGGCTACAAATCTGTCAACCTCCATTGTAAGCATCTGATATACAGTGAGTGAAAAAAATAAACTCACGCAGAATATGATGAGCAAGTACCATGTGGTTAGTTTTATGCGTGCGGAGTGAAACACAAAAAAATATAAATTAAAATTTCAAAAATCAAGTGTCAAGATCCAAGTAATTCTCAAGATTCAACTGTCAATTGAAAATTGAACATCACTTAATGATTGATATTGACGATTGGGTTTTGGCAATTACTTGAAAATTGAGAATTGCTAATTGAAAATTGACTTTATCCGATTCTGTACCCAAACCCCCTCACGGTCTCAAGGAGTGGTTTTGATTTTGGAAATGGTGCATCAATTTTATTACGCAAATTTTTCACATATACTTCGACTGTATTTGGTAATATGTCTGCATCATAGTCCCAAACATGCGCGATTATCTTGTCTTTCTTTACTACCTGCCCACCATTTCGCATGAGATACTCAAGAAGCGCGAACTCTTTACTTGAGAGTCTTATGTCGACCGAACCTCGCTTCACTGCGAAAGTCCTAGGATCGAGAGACAGGTCACTTACCTTGTACACATCTCCTGTCATCTCGCTTGGGCGTCTAGTGAGCGCGCGAATGCGAGCGAGAAGCTCCTCAAAAGAAAATGGCTTCACAAGATAGTCGTCAGCTCCTGCGTCAAGTCCCGTGACTCTGTCTTTCACCTCGCCTCGTGCCGTTAGCATGAGTATCGGGGTGTTCTTTTTTTCTTTTCGCAGGTCTTTGCAGAAAGCTATGCCATCTTTGCCAGGCAACATCCTGTCAAGAATAATCACGTCATAATCTTCGGTCACAGCAAGGTCAAAGCCATCTTGGCCGTCATATGCCATATCCACTGCGTGACGTTCTTGCTCGAGCCCTTTTCTAATGGAGTTTGCGATAAGGTGCTCATCTTCTACTACTAGTATTCTCATGTTAAGAGCATTATATGCCCCTCATGCTGAAAATGTGCTGAAGGTCGTACTCTGGTTTATTTTCCCTGATCATTCTTAAACTTTTCGAAGAGAACAATATTCAGGTGGATCATGGCGAAGCCAAATAGGTAGTTTTCTATTGGGATTTCGCGAATGCGAAATCCCAATATGATATCTGGGTTATAGATAATAATTGGGGCAGAGGCCGAGAAGTGATCGACGAATGTGAGAAGCAGTAATGTGATGATCTGCATTTTCCAAAATGACCTCATTCCGTAAACTTTTGTACCAATAAACCTATCAAGAAGGAAAATCGTTGTAGTCATTACTACGGAGATTATGAGATATTCTTTCATCTTCTTTTTTCAATAATCAACTTTTTGATACTATCCCACGAAATGAATTCTCCATTTTCGTGTTTATGCATAGCAGCCCAAAGCAGTACACAACCCTGTGGGATAAACAAGAAAAATAGATACTCCTCAATAGGTAGATTGATGATGTTCACGCCAAGTACATACTTGGGGTTGAAGCTCCAATGTCCACGCCAAGTGGCAAGAATATCCCAGATGATAAATGGGATAGCAGACAAAAATACTGAAGGGTATATATATCTGATGTTTTTATTTTTGAGTATTAGCTTGTGTAAAAAAACGACAAGTACTGGCCCAGAGTAGCAAAGAACTAGAATTGTGAGATAATAATACTTATCCATACCTAGAGGTCATTATACCAATCCATAAATATGTTCCCAGATGACTTTGAAAAGTTTATAAATGAGACACATGATGCACTCATGGTCAAGCATCCTCACAAGGACGTGCGTCTCCATGCACTCGGTCGGACCGTGAAACTAGCGGAAGAGATGGGGGAGCTAGCAAGTGAAGTCCTGTCCTCGCTTGAGCTACAGCGTAAGTCCAAGCTCTCAAAAGCTAAGCGTGTGCACCTCGAGAATGAGTGGGCTGACACCTTTTTCTCACTCGTACTTCTGGCTATCACGCTCGACATCCCCACCCGTACTGCCATAGAAAGAAGAATAAGCAAAATCTCCTCCAGGATAAAAGGCAAAAAGTTGTGACACTACATTAGCAGCAAATATGGAAAGATACCACGTACCCCTTTTGGCCCGCCTAAATGAACGCAATGACAATAGACACCCACTTTTTGGTGTCTGGGAAATACCACTTAAGGATGCTCTGGGATTTGCTGTCGTTTGGGGGAAACTACTACATATCGAGCCGGGTCAGATACGCCCCCCACATTCTGAAAACCATACCTTGAGACGACTCATCTCTGCTCTTGACTCAAGAATATATAACCCAAGCCTTGTAAAGGAGCTACTTTCATCTGAAGAGTACGCATCCCCATACCCTGGAGCAATAGAATATATAAAAAGAAGAAAAACTTTGTCACATTTATGCGGGAGATGGGATGAAACGCTCAAAAGGGGTAGAGCCGCTATGGCGCCATGTTGCATCTCAAGTAACATTTTCTCTCGAGACGCAGTTCTTGTACAATAACGTATATATGTCCACTATTGATACAATTCTTTTTGACGTAGGGGGAGTGTATATGCAGGGAAGAGCTAAGGACTTCGTTGCAAAAAGTAAGAATCTACTTGGCATAACAGAAATCCCAAATAGTCCCAATGCCGGGGTCTTCGACCCGGATCTGAACAAGGGCACAGTGAGCCATGAGGAATGTTTCCGTAAATACTTCGCCGTTCCAATAACAGATGATCAAATGGCACAGATACTGGAGTATTGGAAAACTACCTGGACACCTGACACGCAGATGGTTGGTCTCATAAAAATGCTGAAAAATCTTGGATACAAGACGGCAGTATTGTCAAACTCGGACAGCCTAAACTCCGCAAAGTACAAAAAGATGGGCTGGTACGACCCATTCGATGTACTAATACTCTCTCATGAGCTAGGAGTCATAAAACCAGACCCAAGGATCTACGAAATTGCGCTCCAGAAAGTAGGGGAGAAAGCCGAAGACTGCATCTTCATTGACGATGTCGAGGAAAATCTGGCCCCAGCCTCAAAGCTCGGGATAAAAACTATTCATCACAAGGACTTCAATAACACTATAAATGAGCTCGAAAGACTCCTTAATAAACACATATAGTCATATTGCGTCATCTCGACTCCATGAATCAGTCGCAGACTGATGATTGGGTGGAGAGATCTCTTTTTTGAGCTTGATATTTGTTGTAGATGAGATCACAAGGGATCTCTCCACCCTCGCAATCCGCCTGCTGGCGGAGCGAGGAGTCGAGATGACACATATTTGAACATTATTACTACGTATTTTGCCTGGCATCCCTCACAACTATAGGATATTTGCCCAACACATCCTAGAATAGTGTGATATACTAAACTCAACAAATAGGTTTCATTGTGTATAGAAAGAATCTGCACACCACACATAGTGGTTTCAAAATAATTATAACCCCGCGGGCTCTTCTAAAGCACTTTCGAAGTTTTTGAGGTTACATTCCCCTCATACGTGTGTTTTGCTGTCATACAAGACAAGCTCGGAAACGCACAAATATTTTTTATATTTTGTCTGCTTAATTTATTTGGGATGTAGTAGACCACTAATTATTTTATGTACAATTCAAGAAATACTGCCAGTCGAGGCAGCTCAAGGGGCTCATTCAGTCGCCCAAGACCGTCTTTCAGATCAAGTGGGAGCGGGGGATCTGCCCAAGGTAGATCACCTTCATATGGATCAAGAAGTCCATCCCCATATGGTGCACCACGAAGATTTGGTTCATCTAGGCCAAATAGTGGCAGAGGACCATCAAGGCGTGGGCGCATGGGTACCTATATAGCACCAGAGAAATACGTCAAGAAAGCAGTACTAGCAGTAGTACCAACTCTTGAGAATACAGTTGTTGTATCACCATTCTCTGCACTAAACCTCTCAACCAAACTAAAGCAAAATATCACAGAGCATGGATACGAAAACCCAATGCCCATCCAAAATGGAGCAATCCCACACATACTTGAGGGCAAGGATGTGGTCGGTATTGCAAATACAGGCACCGGCAAAACTGGAGCATTTCTCATACCGCTTCTTGAAAGAATGACAAAGCAAGAAGTAAGAAAAACACTTATCATAGTGCCAACAAGAGAGCTTGCAACACAGATATTTGAGGAACTCAAGTTCATGGCATTCGGACTCCATATATTTGGTGCTGTTTGTATAGGTGGGGGATCAATGCAGTTTCAGATAAGGAATTTGAGACGCAACCCACAGTTTGTGATTGGTACTCCAGGAAGACTCAAGGACTTTGTCGCACAGGGCATCTTGAAGCTTGGGGAATTTGATTCCGTCGTACTTGACGAGGTAGATCGAATGGTGGATATGGGATTCATACAAGATATCACCCACCTACTGTCACTACTTCCCGCCAAGAGACAGTCACTATTTTTCTCAGCTACTGTCACACCTGACGTATCAAGAACGATCCAAAGATTCTCGGTCAATCCAACCACGATATCTGTGAAGACTCACGAAACGTCAGACATGGTGGAGCAAGATATAGTCACAGTGAGGGCTGGTGAAAACAAAATCCAAAAGCTCATTGAATTACTTGCAAGAGAGGACCTTGAGAAGGTTCTCATATTCGGACGCACAAAGCGCGGAGTAGAGAAGCTTGCAAACGATCTCTATGAAAAGGAATTCAAGGCAGTCTCTATACATGGAGACAAGCCACAACGCAAACGCGAACAAGCCATACGACTCTTCAAAGACGGAGTCGCTGACATACTCGTTGCGACAGATGTCGCAGCTCGAGGCATCGATATTGATGGCATCACACATGTCATAAACTTTGATGAGCCAGCAACATACGATGATTATATTCATCGCATAGGTCGTACAGGCCGCGCCAATAGCAAAGGATTTGCATATACATTTGTGACGGGATGAGATGATAGGCATGTAGGCGTGTAGGCAGGACAGGCTTATAGGAAATTCTGTTGTGAAACGGTAAGGGCGCGGTCACGGCGCCCTTTACTGTATTGCGGGCGGGGGACATAAAGTCCGCACCTGCAATTTATGTTTCGATAACTACTGGTGTTTGGATTTCGCTATCCTTCAGAGTCTGGAGATATACATGAAATCTCTTCATGGTGGTTAGTCTTACGCTGTGATTACTACTTGTCACAAAGAGTCTCTGCATAACTTCTGCATCATACGGCATTTGCCTGAAGCTCACCTTGGTGCCAAAGCGCGAGCACTCGTATTCAAGTGGCCCAAGCTCTGCCACTCTCGAGGTAATGTAGGTCGTCGCAACTCCATATCTTTTGGCAAACATTGCAATTCTAGCGAGCTTCAAGTGGCCCATCATCTGCACCTCATCTACATATAGGGCTATGTCTGTTTTTTTATTTTTTGCCATGATCGCTTGTTCTATTAGATGGAGTACTATAGATCCAAGAATCGAATACGCTTGAGAGTCATAAGTGATCGCTCCGAGATCGAAGATCACAGTTTTCCCACTATTTAGTAGCTTGGCAAGATCGAGATCTTTTCCACCATTCACTGATGCGGATATAGTGCAATTCGACACAAATGGAGATAGCTTTGAGATGACATAATCCATCATTTCCGATTTACCAGGCTCGACACTCTGTTCGATCATAGATAGCCAGTAACCTTTTATGTTTTGGTCTTTTATCTTTGGTATGAGATTTTGCAAATAATTCTTGTCAGTAAAAATCTGAACTAGTTTTTCGAAATTTGGCTTATCATCAACAAGCACGGTTGACACAGCCATTCTCATAGCCTGCTCGAATCTCGGACCTATTATTCCAGTACGCTTTGGGTCATATAGATCATAAAAAAGTGAAACAACGGCGTCTGCAATTTTGTCACTGCTCACGTAAGCATTATCAAAAATGTTTAGTGAATTTAGGCTCGCTGCATCACCTAGTCTTACATAGACGATATTGTCTTTCTCCTTTTTTGTTGCTTCTTTTTTTAGCTTTTCAGCCATATCACCATATGGGTCGATTAGGATAGTGGCTTTATGACTCTTTATGTCTTGAGAAATAAGTCCGCACACATATGTGGCGATGCCGCTGCTTGGATAGCCACTTACTAATACTCCTGATAGCCTGTCATATTCCGAAAGTTTGATTTGATGTTTACCTGAAAGAACAAGATCTCGCATATAAATAATAGAAATATTATCTGGAAATAATCATAGCAGGTTGTAGGGGTTACATTGTAGGGGCGAATAATCATTCGCCCCTAACTACATTTTACAAAAAATACGCTCCTAGATGTATACTTGTGCACACATGATAAACACTGACGAACTACTATTTGTCGTAGATGAAAACAACCAACCACTCGAGCCTAAAACTCGGGGAGAGGTGAATGAAAAGGGTCTCTGGGCTCGCACTGCAGATGCGATGATTGTGAATACAAAATGTGAGATTCTATGCCATAAAAGATCAATGAAAAAAGACAAAGACCCGGGCATGTGGGATATCATATCCGGTGGGCACATGGCGCCAAATGAAAGCTTTGAAGAAGGTGTCATAAAAGAACTGTGGGAAGAGCTAGGTATAAGAGTAAGCACGAAAGATCTGCACAAGTTTATGATCTTCAAAAGCAATATGACCTATAAATTCATGGGACTATTTGTCGTTTTTGCTAGCGCAGATCAGATCGCAAATATCAAACTCGAGCAGGACGAGGTGGATGAGATAAAGTGGTGCACGTCAGATGAACTTATCAAAATATACAATGAGAAGATCAGTAATGACCGTAGATACTTTGGTTTTGAGATAGACCTCATAAATTTTGCAATGAAAACTTATGATCAAAGCAGTTGTATTTGATGTTGATGGAGTGATTGTAGTAAACAAGGAAGTATTCTCTCTGCAGTATTCGAAAAAATCTGGAATACCTGCGAGTGAGTTTTTGCCTTTTTTCCTCGGGCCCTTCCAAGAATGTCTAGTAGGCAAAGCAGATCTCAAAGAAATCCTAAAGACCGAGATACATCGCTTCGGTCACAAAGGGAGTATCGATGAGTTTCTTGATCTTTGGTTCCAGTCTGAACACAATGTAGACGAGGAGGTGATAGGCTTTGTGAAAGAACTAAAAGAAAATGGCATTGTTGTGGCAATAGCCACAAATCAGGAGAGGTATCGTACGAAATATATTGTCGAAGATATGGGACTCGGGGTGCATTTTCAGCATATTTTTTCATCTGCACACGTGGGGCACATGAAGCCATCTAGAGACTTTTTTTCACATGTGCAAAAAAGTCTAAAGGTAAAATCAGAAGAAATTTTGTTCTGGGATGATAGTAAGGAAAACGTGAAAGGTGCCAGAAACTTCGGCATGCACGCAGAAATATATGCAGATCTTAAGTCGTGCAAGCGAATCACTAATAAATACCTTAAAGTATGAGGTAGGGGCGGACCTGTGTGTCTGCCCCTACAAATCTAAAAATCGGCTTCTATTTATCCATATGAGTTATCTTACAAACCTTATTCTCCTACAAGCCTGCAAGCCTTCTGGCCCATAAGTCTTTTATTTGTATTGTCCATACAACCTTACTAGTGAGGTATCAATATCATTGTAGTTTACAAGGTGTGGTCTTATGCGACTAACTAACATCGTGCTCTCACTTGCATGAACAATTCCAGGAAGCGTGGTAAATGCAGCACTATATGAAGCATCATGTACAGTATTTTCGGCATCCGCCGAAAATGCTCCAAAAGGATAGGCGAATGTGTCGATCCTTCGATTTATCATTTTCTCCAGTTCCATTTTGCCTGATATTACTTCATCCTTTACTACATCATTACTCGCGTCTTTTAGATATATATGGTTACGTGTATGTCCGCCTATTTCGACAAGTGGACTTTTTGATAATTCTATTAGTTGATCATTGGTCAGAAATCCCTGTCTTCCAATGTAGTTTGAGATGACATATACAGTAGCCTTCATCTCATACTTCTTCAGAAGTGGAAATACGTACATATAGAAATCCTCATACCCATCATCGAAAGTCAGAACCACAGATCTAGAGCCAGGGAATGAATTCTCTACAAAGTATCTGGAGATGTCTTTCGCAAAGTATGTTTCGTAACCTGACTTCTTCCAAGCTACTAATTGACGCTCAAATTCCGGTAAAAACACTGTGAGCTTTCTTTTCATAGTATCTAGAGGGTCTACATACTTCTCGATATAGTGATACATGACAACAGGCATAATAATCTTACCTTCTTGTTGGTCGGCTAATACTTCCTTATACTTCGCTAACCTGGCTTCTTGGGTGGCTTGGAAAGGAGTGTTTTCTAGATCTAAAAAATATTCAGGTCCATATGCAATGATTGATGTGATTGTTATAGTCGGAAGTACATTTACGGGAGTGGGAGATTGACTATAAGAAAACTGTGGTTGCACAAATCCGACAATTAGTCCTGTCGCGAGGGCTAGTATAAACGAGATGATGTATATCATAACCTTAACCTATAGTGTAGGTATTGTAGCATACTCTATGGCTTTATATCGTCATTTTGGCGGTTATTTTATGAACTCAATCACCTTGTTGGAAGGGAATCTGGACTTCGCAAGAAAGGCATTTTTGTCATTTGCACTTCTGTAGCCCAGAGCGCAAGATACAGTCGATCTTAAGTTCTTTTCTTTCAATCCCAAAATTTCGTCAACCTTGGGAGCATCAAATCCCTCCATCGGACACGCATCCACCTCAAGCACCGCACAAGCTGTCAAAAGGAACCCAAGGGCAATATAAACTTGTTTAGATGTCCAGATTTCGTAAGCAATCGGCGTTAGTTTGGAGAGAAAGCTCATCACCATTTTTTTATAGCCTGACATGCTATCTGGGGTGACATTTCTTATCCTGGCAACCTCTGATACATGCTCATCTATGTATTTTTCATTGACGTCTTCTCTCCTACAAAGAATTATCAAGTGGGAGGCTTCCGTGAACTGTGGCTGATCGTGGCCCGCCTCACGTATTCTTTTTCGTAATTCTGGGTTTTCGACAACTAAAAATTTCCACGGTTGTACACCTAGTGAAGATGGCGATAACCGAAGAGGCTCAAGGAGAGTGTCAAGTATTTCGCCAGATAGTTTCTTTGTGGGATCAAAGATCTTTGTGGCATAACGCCAGTTGAGAGCATTTAGGACAAGATCCTTGTTCATAAGTGTCATTTGAAAATCATTACCCGAAGTATGGACACATCATACAGCAGCAATAAACAAACTTATTGATGAAATTGTCGTACAATCTATACATATATGGAAATCAATATCACTATCCAACTCGCATTATCACTCCTTCTTGGAGCAGCAATAGGACTTGAGAGAGAATCTTACGAAAACAAAACAGACACCACAGAGACCAGCGGCCACGGCAGTCTGGGTGTCAGATCTTACTCACTTGTCGCGCTACTTGGCGCCATATCTACTATCGTGACGCCATACCATGCTGGGCTGTTTGTGCTCATTGCACTTGTATTTTTTGCAATTACAGTCACCTATTACATAATCGGAAGCCTCACCACCAAGGATCACGGATTCACAACAGAACTTGCGATAGTGCTGACTTTTGTCATCGGCGCACTCGTTGGGATATCAGAGGTACCTATACAGGTGACTGTCGCTATAGCTGTAGTCGTCGCCTTCATCCTCTCTATCAAGAAACAAGTGAAGTTGCTTGTGAAGTCAATGAAGAATTATGAAGTGACTGGTTTTATTGCTTATGCCATCATTGCACTAGTCATATTGCCATTCACTCCTAATGTCTCATACACATTATCTGACCTTCCATTCTTAGGTCAAATATTTAGCGCATATGGCCTGTCACTTGCTGGATATTCACAGCTTGAACTTATAAACCCATTTGGCGTATGGCGAGTCGTCGCAATCATAACTGGCGTCGAGATAGTGGGATACGCTCTTCAGAAGACACTGGGTCAGCACAAGGGTTGGCTGCTGACCAGCATAGCGGGAGGATTTGTATCAAGCACCTCGACTACCCAGTCTCTAGCCGTCCAAAGTAAAAAGATGAAAAATAGCGACAGACTGGTTGCAGCTGCGATATTCTCAAATATTTCTAGCTTTTTCCAACTTTTCATACTAGTTGCCAGTATCAATGCAGCACTCCTTATTGAGATAACGCCTTTTGTGCTGGCACTTCTTATTTGCTCATTTGGTGCTGGTTTCTATTTTTTGAGCAAGAAGTCACTTGCTACTAGTAGCGAGAATCTGGACACCACTAAGGAAAATCTGAATACCACCAATATTTTTTCCCTCGCTCCAGCACTACAGTTTGCTTTCATTTTCGTGGTAGTCAAGGTAATTACAAAGATATTGCTTCTAGCATTTGGGGAGGGAGGATTCTTGCTTGGCAATATCCTAGCATCTGCCACAGGACTTGATGCTGTCATTTTCAACGTGTCGGAGCTAGCAGGCAAAAATATCAGCCTCATCCTCGCAGCAACCACTCTCGCTAGTGCCAATGCTGTAAATCTTGTTGCCAAGTCATTCTACGCATATCTTATGGGTTCGAGAGATTTTGCCACAAAGTTTCTTATTGCGGTGATTGTCATGATAGTCGGTAGCTCGCTGGGTCTCATCCCTTTGCTTTTCTGATACCGAGTCGCAAGCCACCTATCAACTCAATGTCTCTGTAAGTAGTTCGGGGAATTTGTGAGTCTTCAAGTCGCTGGTGGTGAAGTGACCATACCCTGGGAACTCTCGATATTTCACACCTTTCACCTTTGCACGTATGATCTCAATGGATTTCATCACGCTCTGCTCGTCATTGCCAGAACCAAAGACCACGATCTCTCTGGTTCTTGACGCGAGATCGCTATCTATCTCGAAGTCATCGAAGAAGTTTTTTGTTTTTGTGTGATCTGGATCAAGCCAAGGAGCAACTAGTATGAGTTTGTCTATTTTCAAATCTGCATTTATGCTCAAATACTTCACAAAGAATCCCGCGCCGGTGCTGTGACCAATGAGAATCGTGTTTTCGTTTATCTCATATCTCTCAACTTCTCTTTTCCAGACTTCCCAGTTTCTGTCAAATGAATGTGGCACTTCTGGAGTGTGTGCAATGATTTCATTTTTAAGAAGCTGTGCCTGAAGCCAGGGTATCCAGTGAGCGTTGCTCATGCTTGGGGCATCTGGATCATAGTATTCTTTTTTGCTTGGCCCACCATGGAGGATGATAGCATTTCTCATAAATTTGGTTATAAATAAGTATATCACTCTACGCAATACCCATTCCTTGATCCAAAAGCACGTGTTAATTAAGACGCATACCACAGACATTTGACTATCAAATGTTATCAGCAATATATCTTATAGACATATATTTGTAGTTGTAGATGTGGTCTAATATATATCCACTGAAAGGTATAATGTGTCATTTTAGCCTCAACTTTATATGTTTCTAATACTATCCTATAGCTATTGACAAAAAGAGGTAATTACTGTATACTATCTCTCAAGTAGGGGTGATTGAACTAGGGTGTATTTTTGCCCTAGATAGATTACCCAGTTGGTAGAGGGGTCCTAGGCCCCTCAAAGATCAACTTCCCTCCCGCAAGGGAGGGGAAACTTCACGAGGGAGGGGTAAGATTGCGCAATCTTACCCCTCCCAATTCCATTTCTACTCGCAACTGCTGCTAAATTCGCCAACTTCCTATAATACTTTACTTGCTATAATGCACCTAATAAATGTCACAAAAGATTACTCTCTCCATATCTGGCATGCACTGTGCATCGTGTGCCGTGCTAGTGCGTGAAGCCTTGCAGAGTGTGCCGAGTGTGAGCGCTGCACATGTAAATCTCGCTACAGAAAAGGCAAATATACAGATAGATCTACCTCCGACAGGCACACTAAAAACCGCCCTTCTTGATGCTGTGAAATCCGTCGGCTACAAGGCAGAGATCCAAGACAAGCCTGATCCAGGCAAAGATAAACGCAGACGACAGGATGAAATATCCAATTTAGAAAAGATTGTAAAGATCGCAGGCATAGCATCACTTCCATTTCTGCTTTTTATGATCATGGACTTCGTACCTCATGTTAGTAAATACTATATTTGGCAATATGCTGGGATATTGTCTATCATTATCGCCACGCCAGTCCAACTCATACTTGGGTATAGGTTTTACAAGGGAATGTTTGCTGCGCTTCGCGTCAAGACTCTGAACATGGATAGTCTCATTGCAATTGGCACCTCAGTAGCATATGGAGTCAGCGTATGGAACTACATCTCATATACATACTCCATAAGTTCACTCATCCCTCCGCTTGGTCTCAAGGTGCCAGAACTTTATTTTGAAACATCAGTTTTTCTGATCACTTTTGTGCTTTTTGGTAAGTGGCTTGAGGCCCGCACCAAGGGCAAAACAACAGATGCCATTGAGTCACTCGTTGATCTGCAGCCAAAGATGGCCAGAGTAAAAAGGGGCACAGAGATCATTGACATTCCAAGCTCCGAAGTACTTCTTGGTGATTTGGTCATCGTCCGAAACGGTGAGAAGGCACCGGTTGACGGGACACTACAGGAAGGGACTGACGTGACACTTGACGAATCAATGCTCACAGGCGAAAGCATGCCAGTTGAGAAGAAAATTGGCGACACACTTCATGCTGGAACAATCCTCACAAGCGGATCTGCCATAATGAGTGCTACGCAGATTGGCGAGAATACTAGACTCTCACAAATCATAAAGTATGTGGAGGAGGCCCAGGGTACAAAAGCTCCCATTCAAGACCTTGCTGATACCATATCTTCCTATTTCGTGCCAGCTGTTATCGTGATTGCCATGATCACATTTGGTGTATGGTACTTTTTACTTGGTGCAAGTATCGGCTATTCCATCATGACATTTACGGCGGTTCTTGTGATCGCGTGTCCCTGTGCCTTGGGGCTTGCTACACCAACTGCTCTTATCGTAGGTACGGGTATTGCTGCAAAATACGGAATCCTCATAAAGGGCGGTGAAGCGCTTGAGAAAGCAAGCAAAATAGATACCATAGTATTTGACAAAACAGGAACCATCACTCAAGGTAAACCAAACGTGTCTGACGTTGTGGCGCTGAACGGATTTTCAGAAAACGATGTGCTTCGGTTCGCAGCGTCACTTGAGCAATTTTCGACGCACCCCATAGCACATGCCATCTTCACATATGTCCAGTCTCAATCTATACCTCTAGCCCAGGTTGATAATTATGTGACTTTGGCTGGTATCGGCGTGAAGGGACAAATAGAAGGTAAATTGTGTGCGATCGTGAAGCCCAGTCACGCAATGGCAAATACTGCAATATCTGAAGAACTGAATGCCCGTCTCCTGCCCATGCAAGAAATGGGTAAAACAGCAGTAGTTGTGACTGTAGACGACAGTCCCATAGGCATAATTTCTGTCTCTGATCATGTAAAAGATTCCAGCAAAATGGCCATAGCGCAGCTAGTACAAAGCGGTATGAATGTATACATGATCACAGGTGACCACGAAAAAACAGCAAGAAGCATAGCCACAGAGTGCGGCATCACAAACGTAATGTCAGAGGTGCTACCAGAGGATAAGGCAGAAAAAATTAGATTTTTGCAGAACAGCGGCGCAAGAGTGGCAATGGTGGGGGACGGCATAAATGATGCCCCAGCTCTTGTGACTGCACAACTTGGCGTCGCCATGGGAACAGGTTCTGACATTGCTATAGAATCTGCAGATTGTGTCATACTAAATGGGGATATACGAAATGTGCTAGTTGCAATAAACATCGCAAAAGACACTGTCGGGAAAATAAGACAAAATTTCTTCTTCGCTCTTTTTTACAATGTACTTGGCATCCCCATCGCTGCACGGCTATTTGCGTGGGCTGGACTAATACTTCGCCCAGAGCTGGCTGGCATCGCCATGGCACTATCTTCTGTGTCTGTAGTGACAAGCTCGCTCACTCTCAAGTCTTTCGATCCACTGAATAAGAACATCATCTCAAGACTAGCACCTATCGTGATGACACTACTTTTTGTGTTTATGTTCTACCAGTTTGCGCGGGGTAGTGTGGCCATGGATTCAAGCATGGCTCAAAGTCTGGTAACAAAAAAAGTAATAAATGAAGCGCAGAAATCATTACTCCAAAGAGATCTTGTGATAAATTATTTGGGCAAAGAACCAAAGCTTTTTGTGATACAAAAAGAAAAGCTAAATATTTTGCCACACCTCGAAGAAGTGGCAAACGTTACTGGTGCACACATGGATCTGGGATTTGCTGAAGCTGCAATGATGAAGCAGGAAAAGCTCATCTGGGGCACAGGCAGCAAACTAAAGAATTTCTTTGGCTTACCCAGTGTGGTGATATCTAGCGTATATCTTCCGACAAATACCATCCTAGACTTTGGACATTTCATATCGCCAGGTAACGAGAAAAGTCTTACGAAGAAAATAAAGCTGAAATTACTTGCCGGACCAGAAGGGTTACCTCGGATATTTTTCGTCATCGAGAATGGAAACATACCGCCGCAATATAAGAATGTTGTTTCGCTTACTCGCACAAACACAAGACTCATAAAGAAAACTCCCAGGATCCCGCTGTTTCTAGGTTACGCGGAAGCCATGATGATGCAAAAAGAAAAACTTTTTGCCAAAGAGGGTGATACGATAGACAACTTCTTTGGCAAAGATGTTTATATCGCAAAAATACTACCCAAGACAAACACTGTACTCGACCACCTCCACTTCGTCCCACAGAGTTTTTTTGGGAAATAGAAGCTTAGGGCAATAAATACTCATAAATCACTGTTTTTTATAAGACCTATAGTCTACAGAATTGTGGTACAATGGGTGGCTAATATGCCCCCTCGATCAGAATTATCACCGATTGTGTTTGGTGCCGAGAATGCCCCAATTGGCATTGATTGGGGTGACTATCGTACATTGACCTCTCCACGTGGATGGCACTATTCGCCCGAGATGTACTACAAGCTAACAGCCCTTGCTGCTGCATCTGGTATCGCTGATGTGCGAAAGCTTCCACTTTTAGGACGAAGACAATATGAATACAATTATCGCGAATACATGGCAGAGGTACGTTCAGGCTTATTGGAATACGTAATAGGCAAAGTCCAAAGTGAGTCAAGAAGATCGGGTAGGAATAGCTTCAGACAACTCGAGGTGGGATCGCAACACGGTCAATACGCTGTATGGCTGGCAACTGCCTTGGCACACGCAGAAGACCCTATCACCATGCAGACTGATGGAGTGGACATAGCCCCCACACACGAGCGTCGCCATAAAAGACTGGATTATGAAATCTATACATCTAGTGTGACTGACCACCACATAGTCCCATCTAGTCTGCGCAGAGCACAGGGTTATCCTGAAGAGTTGGATAGATACAATCCCGTTGCTATGGATGCACATTTGCTTGGGACAAATGTTGCGCGGGATTTCGGGATAAATGGAAACTATGACTTTGTATCCCTAAATGGCATGGATCATGTGCTCTTCGATTTTTTCGGCGTGCTGCATAAATGTTGGGAGCAGTTGAAAGTTGGCGGGACAATGTTCATCAGTAATAAACACTTGTCTGAAGACAACTTCCCACTAGTCGAGGGCGATCCATCAAACCTAAATGTATATTTCAGAAAAGCCTCCGTGGCTAATCGAAGGCGTTACGATCCGAAATCTAGCCTATCAAATACAGTAGGGTCCTGGGAGCGTAATCAAGAGAAATCAAGACGCATGAGAGAATGTGCTCACAGGCTTGAAACGCTTTTAAAGAGCGACGATAGCAGACTGACACTACAAGAGGCAAAGTCTCTATATGATGAGATATATGAAAATATGCCAGAAGATATGAGTGCCAGACAGTATCTAGCTCCGTATCTGCGGATGCTCGCCGAAAAGGGTACTATAAAATATGATCTTGCCGTAACGGAGGTTAGGAATAAATATAGTTCTGATGTACGCTATGGTGCATCGGTGCATACGCTTACTAAAATGAGTGATAGCAATCCATTCGACCTACCTTTTGCAGGGATGAGACTAAACCGTGGATACTTTTTGCAGATAACTAGAGCTTTGCCTAATGAAGTCTACAGAGAATTACTTACAAGATCACGTTAACCATATGTCGATCTAGTGAGAGAGATAACCAAACAGATGATGTGGATATGTTAGACTAATTCCAAATTATTTCATAATATTTTTTTGGGAAATGAAAATTGATATTCACAAACTCTGGAAATGGTCACCATCAAGTGGCAAGTTCTTGCTCTTCTCTCACAGAGTACCGGCTGGCTTCCCATCACCAGCAAATGACTTTGTGGAAAAGACCTTGAGTCTGGATGAGCTCTTGGTCGAGCATCCTATTGCCACGTTTTTCGTGAAAGTGACTGGAGACTCTATGAAAAATATCGGCATACTTCATGGTGATGTGCTCGTCGTCGATAGATCAAAAGAGCCAATTAACAATAGTATTGTCGTTGCAGTTGTAAATGGTGAAATGACTGTGAAGCGCCTTGTGAAGAAAAGCAGTGCTGTCGAGCTTCATGCCGAAAACCCAAGCTACGCACCCATCTTGTTTCGAAGTGGAGAAGAGCTAACTGTGTGGGGGGTGGTGGTGGGGGTAGTAAGGAAGATGTGATAGGAGTATAACCATATATACCCACTATTCTCCTATTCGAACGAATATGAGAATAGCCATGAACAATGTGCAAACGTTCAATTTCTATTTTTGTAAGTTGACTCAATAGGATTTGGCAAGAAACATAAACAAGTCAAATCGATATTTATCTCCAAAGTCCACGGCAACCTACTATAATACGCCATGCAAACAAAACAAGAAATAGTAGCCAACTGGCTACCAAGATACACTGGTAGGAAGCTTGAAGATTTTGGTAAATATATTCTCCTCACAAATTTCTACAAATATGTTGAAATATTCGCAAGGAAATATGATGTCGAGATATGCGGATCTGACAAGCCCATGCAAAGCGCCACATACGGAAACATCACGATCCTGAACTTTGGCATGGGGTCTGCGATGGCTGCAACTGTGATGGATCTATTGTCTGCGATCACTCCAAAAGCAGCTCTTTTTCTTGGTAAATGTGGCGGTCTTAAGAAAAAAATAAATGTTGGCGATTTCATCCTTCCCATTGCGGCAATAAGAGGAGAGGGGACGAGTGATGCATACATGACGCCGGAGATACCTGCACTTCCGTCTTTTCGACTTCAGAAAGCAGTCTCAAGCACCATCGTAAAATACGACAGGGACTACTGGACAGGTCTGGTCTACACCACCAATAGGCGTGTATGGGAACATGATACTGACTTCAAAGAATATCTCGCAAAGACTAGGGCAATGGCGATAGATATGGAGACAGCGACACTTTTCCTTGTCGGATTTGTTAACAAAATCCCTAGAGGTGCCCTGCTTCTTGTGTCAGATTTGCCCATGATCGCAGAAGGCGTGAAGACTGTAGAAAGTGATAAATCTGTAGACAACTCACACGTAGAAAGTCACGTACAGATCGGGATAGACTCACTGTTTGAGCTTGAGTCATCAGGCGAGTCGATGAAGCACCTGCGATTCTGATCGGTCATCACAGAACACAAGTTGAGACATACACGGCCCGCCTATATCTAGTGTATTAATGTATCTACCAAACTGTATGCGAGTATTTCTGATCGCAAATGGAGCTGTGTAGATAAGCAGTGAAAAAATGTAATTTTAAGAAAAGCGGCTATTTTATAACCATGCTCAATAACACGACGATAAAGAGAGCAGGGAGGAAGTTGATGGTTTTTATTTTTCTGATCTCGAGGAGATTCAGGCTAATTGCTATGAAAAGTACTCCACCTGTAGCGGTGAGCTGCGCGATCATATGAGGCGTGAAGAATCCCTGCATCTGACTGGCAAGCAGGGTCATCCCGCCCTGGTAAAGCAATATCGGTATGACTGCAAATGCCACACCTATCCCCATACTTGCAGCAAGTGCTATGGCAGCAAACCCATCCAGTATAGATTTTGTAAAAAGAACAGTTGTGTCCCCGCGCAGACCTTCGTCTATCGATCCAACTATCGCCATTGCTCCCACACAAAATATGATAGATGCTCCAACAAAAGCATCTGTGAAGTTTTTGTCTTTTGACTTGACCACTTTCTTTAGCCAATTGCCAAATCTCTCCATCTGGTGATCTAGTCGCATACTTTCTCCAATGATTCCTCCAAGAAGGATGCTAAAAATAAGCACTAGTATATTTTCTACTTTTAGTCCCATCTGTATGCCTATGATCATGGTAGATAGGCCAAGTCCCTGGAAGACAATCTTCTGGATATTTTCTGGGAATCTGCTTTTTAGCATAACCCCTATACCACTGCCTATGATTATTGCAACAGCATTGACGAAAGTTCCGAGCATATATTTTGATTGTAGCAGATTTGACAGCGGCCTTTCTCAACCCAAAATGAAGTTTGTGATATCTAGCCAATTATTCGAACAAAGTACGGCTTCTTCATTCGTATCTTCGCTGTAGTAGATAGCTTTGCAATCAATATTTCTTGCTAGTTCGATGTCTGACGATCTGTCTCCTATCACACACGATGATGCGAGATCAATGTCTCTATTTTTGAGTAGATGATCTATGAGTCCAGTCTTGGGTTTCATACAGGTGCATTTGTCCTCGCGGAAGTGAGGGCAGAAGTATGTTCCAAAAAAATCGATATTATTTTCGGCAAATATTTGCATTAGTTTGTTTTGTGGCACGATGAAGTTTTCTTCTGGGAACTTGTCAGTACCACGTCCGGGCTGGTTGCTTATCATCACAAGATCGAATCCTGCAGACATTAGTCTTTGTAAAGACTCAATCACGTGGGGAAGGATCACTAGCTTGTCTAGCGAATCAATATACCCACCTGGTGGCTCGCGTATTAGCGTCCCGTCTCGATCTATGAAAAGCATCTTCATGTATAGGATTGTACATTATGTCGATTGTAGGGGCAGGCCGGAGCCTGTCCTGAGCGAAGTCGAAGGATGCCTGCCCGTGTATTTCGGGCACCCACAAGGGGTGCCCCTACCAAGTCTCTTGGTATATAAACATACTAAATATTTAGTAAACTATCCCTCACATACTTATGTCCAAGATCTTTGCCCTTGTCGACTGCAACAACTTCTACGTATCATGCGAGAGACTTTTTGCTCCCAATCTCGCGAACAAGCCCGTGGTTGTCGTATCAAGTGTCGGCGGGTGTGCACTTGCACGTAGCAACGAAGCTAAGAAACTTGGAATACTCATGGGTCAACCGTACTTTGAGTGGAAAATCATTGCTGAAAAAAATAATGTGAAGTTGTTCACTCCAAATTTCCCTCTATATGGCGATATCTCAAACCGCATCATGAAAACATTATCGCAATTTTCTGATGAATACGAAGTGTATAGCATAGATGAGTGCTTCCTTGATCTGACTGGTATGGAGGTGGGCAACCTTGCCAAATTTGGGAGAAAGATAAAGGAAACGGTGAAGAAAGTGGTGGGGATACCAGTGAGTGTGGGTATCGCACCCACGAAGACCCTTGCGAAGGTAGCAAATGAGATAGGGAAGGGAAGTCTGAAAGAGATCCTATCATCGCGTCAGACGCAACTCCAGGATGACGATGGTGTTGTCAATCTAATGAATATAGGTAATCTTGATGAAATACTAAAGAATATAAGCGTCGAAGATGTGTGGGGGATAGGTAGACAAACTGCCACCAAGCTCCACATTGCAAACATTCACACAGCATACGACTTCACTAGGCTGAATGGAGAATTTGTTCACAAGACCTATGGCATAGGTTTCTATCATACATGGCTTGAGCTAAAAGGTACTGCATGTGAGAATATAAGCCACACCACGATAGACAAAAAGAGCATTATGTGTACACGCACTTTTGCAAAACCTACACAAGACGTCGAGAAGCTGACTTCATACATCACAGATTTCGCAAGCCATGCTACAGAGAAGCTCCGCGTTGAGAAATACCTCGCGAAGTATGTGACAGTTTTTGTGAGGACAAGTAGATTCGTAGATCGCGAGCGAAGGTACTCAAGAGATCTGACACTCACACTACCTGATGCGAGCGACTACACGCCAGATATTGTGAGAACTGCGCTCCATGGTCTGAAACAAATATTTGACAAAGGATATATCTACAAAAGGGCTGGGGTGATCTTATCAGTATTTTCAGAAAAATCAGCAAAGCAAATGAGCATAGATAGTCGGTCTGACGTGGACGAGAAGAAAAGAGCCAAGCTTATGAAAGCAGTAGACAGTCTAAACGCATCGCGGGGAGCAGGCACAATACGCCTTGGCTCACCAGATACGTGTAGCAGACCTGATGAGTTCAAGCAAACAGCACTTCGCTCACCTCACTACACGACCAAATGGAATGAGATAAAGAACATTCAATAAAATGCATTCGTAAGACTAGGAATTGTGTAATGTACGATTGTGCAATTTATAATTGTTTTATCAACAACCTCAACTACAGGTTGCATATTATTTATTTTTTAGTAGAATTCACACATTGTCTAGTTAATAGAAATTTATATATATGAAAGAAGGAATAACCCAAGTGGGCATTCAGAGCAATCCAGGAGAATTCGGCTGGGTGACCATCCCTGAAGAACGACAAATACGACAACCAGACAAAGCAATTTATGAACCTCATTATGAAATTGAACATCCAGTTGATCGCGGCTATGTAGATTTAGAAAGAAGAAGTCTGGATTTTAGAAGGATAACACAGGCCAATCGTGTCCCAGGAAAAGCCCCAAGGAAACTGGGGGGTGGACAAAGTGGATACGGAAGTCCCATTGGTCCGGTAGAAGAGTATGGCAGAGTAGACTTTGCATCAATCAATGCAGCTTGTCCAAATAATCCAACAAGATTATCTGCAAAAATAAAGGGTAGGTTGTATGATCAATCTGCCTAATAGTTCAGATCTAGTTTGCATAATCATCTCCATACAAAATAATCATCTATGCAGATATTAATACCTTTTCACAGGTGAATAAGGTATACCTAATAGAGAGGTGGGTACCGAGTGAGGTAGTTTTTGTTTTGTTATCGCTTAGATACAGGAAGTGCAGATACTTACCAAAATGGTTAGTTTTGTTTTTATCTTTATTTTCTGTCAACTGACACCCTCCGGGCGGAGCATGTTACCTGACGGCTCCTTCATATCACCTTCATCTCGTGCACGACGAGCTTGTAGATCTCATCAGCCACAATGATTGAGAGACCGATAAGCAGAGCAAAAACCCAATATATAGCACCTATTGGATAGGTATTGAGCATAGCACTACCCCAGACCGTATATATACCCAAAAATTGCAAAACTGCCTGTCCTCCAAGTGCCCATAAGATAGCCCTATTGCCATGTGGCTTGGTACGGAAGACTGACTTGTATGTACGTACAGTAAAGACAATAAGCCACTGATACATCACCATTATCACAAGGGCCATCGTTTGAGCTTCTTTGAGATTGCTATTTTGTAACACGATCCAAAAAGCAGAAAGCGTCCCAAGAGCCATTACTAGACCCAAAACGAAAGCTCTCACGAAATGAAATGAATATATTAGACCTCCGTGGTAGGTATGCGATAATCTTCGCTCCACTATGTCTTCTTTGTTCTCCATAGCTAGAGCCGCATTAAGAAATCCATCAGTTACCAGGTTGAGCCATAGTATCTGTACGGGCAATAGGGGTAGGGGAAGGCCGACAATAAGCGAACCTACTATGAATATTGTTTCCGCTATCGAAGTAGCAAGTAGGAATACGAGCGCCTTCCTAATATTTTCTATGACCACTCTCGACTCTATTACCGCAGATACGATATGCGCAAAGTCATCATCAGTTAGTATCATGTCAGACGCCTCTTTTGCTACTTCTGTCCCACTCCTACCCATCGAAATGCCTATGTCTGAAGCTGCAAGCGCTGGTGCATCGTTTACACCATCTCCAGTCATTGCAACTTTTTTACCTGACCTATGTAGTAGGTCTATCACAAACATCTTGTCTTGAGGTGTCGCTCTCGCTATTACTCTAATTTTTTCTACCTGTTTATCAAGCTCCACCTCACTCATTTTTGTAAGTGTCTCCGCCTCATACACACCTTCATCTCTGTTTCTTATTATGCCCGTCTCATAAGCCACAAATCTGGCTGTTTCTACATGGTCACCTGTGATCATAATAGGCGTAATACCGAGATTCTCGCATCTCTTTATGGCTTCTTTCACACTGCTTCTTACTGGATCTTCAAATTCAATAAATCCAATCATCTGGATACTCTTGACCATATCATGTGTAAGTTTGGCGATATCACTTGGCACAAACATCTTGGCAATCGCGATGGTTCTTACTCCACCCTTTGCAGTCATCTCTATATACTCTGCAAAATTGCCATTGTGCTTTTTGGCACTTTTTGCAAGCAATACTTCAGGGGCTCCCTTTATGTAGGCAACACGCACGCCATTCTCCTCATAAATTTTTGCACTAAATTTGAAACGCGAATCAAATGGAATCTCGTCTATCAAATTATAAACTGACATGTCATTTTTGTGATTTGCTGTTGTGCTTTCTTTTTTTATAATCACGTCAAGTGCATCTCCTATCACCCTACCATCATCCAAGTAACGAACTTCTGCAGATTTGGCTGCACACTCGATCACGTAGCCATCGTGAGTATTGTCGTGTAGCTCAACGTGCTCGTGTTCTATCGGAACAATATTTCTTATAGCCAGCTTTCCCTCTGTAAGTGTTCCTGTTTTGTCAGTGCAAATGACTGATATCCCAGCAAGCGATGCGGCTGATGGAAGATTGCGGAGAAGGGCTTTGCCACGACCCACTCTATACGCCCCAATCGCCAGAGTGATTGTGATTACAATTGGTAAACCTTGAGGAATGACAGATACGCCAAGTGATATCGATGTCTCCAGTATGTGGATAAATTCTACTCCACGCAAAATGCCGATAAATATCGTAGACACACATATTACTATAGTGGCCCATAGAACATTGTATGTCAGCTTGTTGACGTTTGCCTCAAGCATTGTTGGCTTGGACCCAGCATGAATTACATCGGTTTTTATCTTACCAATCATTGTCTCGTCTCCCACTGCTGTCACTAGCATGGTTCCTTTGCCCGAAGAAATAGTGCAAGATCTATACACCAGGTGTTTGCCATCTGGCTTCTCGCTCCCCACTTTGTCAAGCACATAGCCAAGTGTAGAAGAACCTTCTCCAAGCACGAGTCCATGCTTCTCAACTGGATAAGACTCTCCTGTGATTGCCGATTCCGTGACTTGGAGTCTTGTGGCGTGAATCACCACACCATCCGCTGGTACGACATCCCCATCATATAGCTCGACCACATCACCAACGACTACGTCTTCTGTTGGGATTGTCTTGTCTGCGCCATTTCTTATGACTACGCACTTGGTGGCTGTGAGTTTTTTCAGAGATGAAATTATCTTTTTTGCTCTGCCTTCTTCTACAAATCCTATTATTGAGTTAACAATTATCACTCCAGCAATAACAATTGCATCTGAATATTCCTTGAGTGTCAAAGATATACCCGCCACGACAAGCAAAACTACCACAAGTGGACTTGAGAATTGTCTGGCAAAACGCACAACAAAATGCTCCTCTTTCTGACTTGAGAGCGAGTTTATACCATACATTTCAGCAGACTTGAACACGGAATTTTCATTCAGGCCTGTTTTTAGATGCAAAGAAAATAGCTCATCCATATTTGGAATGTTAGTTTATGTAGTTATATTAACAGAATTACAGTACATCGGGCAAGGGGGTAGGGGGTAGCCGCCTGACTACTGACAACTATTTAGCCGCTTTCATTCGCAAAAATGCGATATTTAACAAAATCATTGCGATATATGACAAGAGTGATAAGAGTGGTATCGAAAATATCCCAAAAAGCTCTGGGAATTTCGTTGTGCACGATACCCCACTTGAGCAAGTTTTAAGAACTTCGGGAATGATTTCGTAGTAAATAAGATTGTGATAGCTAGATACCACCACACCAAATATCACTAGTGGGAGCACATAGTAAGGAACGTTTACATCTTTTCTCCAAAGGCCTACAAATAATATAAATACAATCGGATAAGTGGCAACTCTCTGCCACCAGCATAGATCACAAGGTGGATACCCAAGGACGTTACTAAAGTAAAGACTCCCTGCCATAGATACAACAGCTATAAGCCAAGATAGGTATAGAAGTAGATATCTTTGTTTCATCATGACACGAGAAAATGCTTTAATAGAATATAAGTGAAAGTATACAACACACTTTTCGCCGCCATTTTCACAAAATTACTTTCTCTCCTCTCATCGCAGTTTGCAAGCAGAGCCCTTTCCCTCTTGCACCAAACATGTAGTTTCACTATCATGTGGAGTATGACTATG
>CAZATL010000009.1:0-8586 GCA_964488055.1 uncultured Gammaproteobacteria bacterium
AGACTCAAATATCGATATCTCGATCTTCGCAGAAAAAGAATGGTGCGCAATCTCACAACCCAACACAAAGTAAAGCTTTTTATCCGCAATTTTCTGAATGAGAAGGGATTTATGGAGATAGATACCCCAATACTCACAAAGACTACTCCAGAGGGGGCTAGAGACTTCTTGGTGCCGAGCAGACTCCAGCCAGGGAAATTCTATGCGCTCCCCCAGTCACCACAGCAATACAAACAGTTACTTATGGTTGCAGGATATGAAAAGTATTTCCAGTTTGCCAGATGTTTCAGAGATGAGGACCCAAGATCAGACAGAGCATATGGCGAATTCACACAACTCGATATGGAAATGAGTTTCGTAACACAAGAAGATATTCTTGTGTTGATTGAAGATATGTTTACTCGTATTGTGACAGAATTATTCCCTGAAAAGCACATCACGAAGACTCCCTGGCCCAGACTTGCACACAAGTTTGTTATGGAAAAATATGGGACAGACAAACCAGATCTTAGAGTCAACAAAAACGATCCAAATGAGCTGGCATTTAGCTGGACTATAGATTTCCCTCTTTTCAACAAACAGACTCAAGACGACTTCTTCCATGGGTCCGGCAAAGCGGAGTTCGCGCCAAGTCACCATATGTTCACCTCCCCTCACCCAGATGACGTATCACTACTTGACACAGATCCCTTGAAGGTACGAGGACTGCAACATGATCTCGTCTTGAACGGTTTTGAGGTTGGGGGTGGAAGCATACGTATACATGATCCAAATGTGCAGCAGAAAGTGTTTGACCTTATCGGCTTCACGACAGAGCAAAAGAAGCAATTCTCACATATGCTTGAGGCTTTCACGTACGGAGTGCCGCCACATGGTGGCATAGCACCAGGCATAGACAGATTCATAATGGCGCTACTTGGTGAGGTATCAGTACGCGAAGTAATACCATTTCCGACTTCCGCAAGCGGAAGGATATCTATCATGGAAGCACCATCAGCAGCAACAGAAGAGCAGCTCAAAGAGCTGGGAATTAAAATAAGAGAATAGTAAACAGTCGACAGTGGACAGAAGACAGGGGTCATACCAACATAGTTGACATGTGTCAGTAGTCAGTCGTCAACAAACAAACACCGATAATACTTTTGACAACAAAATGAACCAACATACACTTTTTTCTGGCACCTGACGACTGATAACTGACACCTTATTATTATGACTCTTTTCCTCGCCTCGACTATCAGCCAGACAGTGGGCAGTCTCATAAGCGAGACCAGAATAACGCCCTCCAAAACAACAGTACTTTACATCCCAACAGCAGGAGATTACATCACTCCAAGACCCGCGCTCACAGATCATGACAGCTACACATGTCTCGCAGATATGGGCTTCAAAATAACATCTTGTGAGCTAGATAGCGAAGATAGAAAAGTAATAAAAGAAAAAATTGATAAAGTGAAAATGGTGGTAGTGGGTGGAGGTAATACTTACTTCCTCCTCTATCACATGAAAAAAAGTGAGTTCTCTGAACTTGTGAAAGATTTTGTAAAGCGAGGTGGAATATATGTCGGGTCATCTGCTGGTAGCTGTGTCTGCTCGCCAAATATTGATTATGTGAAAGATCAAGATGATCCAAAAGTCGCGCCCGAGCTCACAGACTATACAGGACTAGATCTAGTAGATTTTGAGATATACCCGCACTGTATAGAGCCATGGTACGAGGCGAACTACTCCCCCAAATATATGATCGAATCCCACAAATCTGATGCCAAGAAAATATATCTTCGCGACCACCAGGCAGTGGTGGTGAAAAACGATTACTACAAAATAATACAAAACAAGGTAATATAAGCTTTTAGGCTAGAAGGCGTGCAGAAAGAAAAACGAATTAGCACACAGTAAAATATCACTCACATAACTGCTTTTTTATATCCCTACAAGCCTCAAATCCTACATGCCTACTCACCTTTATTACAGCTTTCTCTCTGCCTCATTTATTAGTACAATGAGTATGTGAAAAAAACTCATATTTTTGTTGTGATAGTCTTTGCCTTCGGATTCTTGTTCTATCCAGGCGAGCACTATCTATACAAGTTCGAGGTACTAAACGAAAGTGCATTTGCATCCCCATATGCCCTCCCAAGGCTGAACGACCTCTTCCCAGCTGTCAAAGTAGGTGCAGTTGAGCCAAAGCTCTCCGCAGAGGGGGTATATGTGGTCGAGCGAAACACATTCACGACAGTGCTCAAGAAAAATGCAGACACGAAGCTCTTTCCCGCATCAACCACAAAGATCGTAACAGCCCTCACGACTCTCTCAAAATACAAACTAGATGACATAATCACAATAAAAGAGGCAACAGATGAAGGTCAGATCATGGGACTCGTGCAGGGTGAGAAGATGGGCATAGAAAATATGCTATATGGCATACTAGTCCACTCGGCCAATGACGCAGCATATGCGCTAGCTTATGCGAGTGGCGACTACGACAAATTCATAAATGACATGAACCATACAGCTTTTACGATAGGTATGAGAAACTCCCACTTCACAAATCCAGCAGGCTTGGACGACAGCGCGCAACAAACGACTCCACATGATCTTGCTCTTGCCGCAAAGGCGCTACTTGAGAATCCCACGCTCCGCCGGATGGTATCCGTGAAGGAGATTACTGTACTTGACGAAGACTTCAAGATCACACACAAACTGTCAAACGTGAATGAGCTCCTAGGGGACATAGAAGGGCTCGGGGGCATAAAGACAGGATATACAGAGGAGGCAGGTCAGAATCTCGTGAGTTACTTTAAGACGCCGTATACAGGACATGAATACATCATCGTCGTCATGAAGAGTGAAGATCGCTTCAAAGACACTAAAACGATCACTGACTGGATCACCTTCAACATCGACTACCTCACACCTTAGCACTTAGATAATTATGGTCCCCACATATCCCAAAAAGGGTGTATAATATCTGTTAGTTATACTACTTTTATTGTTATTAAAGGATTCAGTTTTTCGGCTTCGAGGGATCGCTCACACGTATATCTTCATGTTCTTTTTATCCAAGATTTATCATAATGATGACATTTCATAATCAAGAGGAGGTGAAACAATAAAATATGGACCAAAACAATGGACAAGGCGCAGACCCAAAAAAAATATTCGTCGGCAGTTTACCATGGGCAGTCACATCAGAATCACTTCGTGAAATTTTCGCGGAGTATGGTGAGATCGTCGATGCTGTCGTAATAGTAGACCGAGCAACCGGTAGATCAAAGGGATTTGGATTCGTCACTTTCGCAACAGAAGAAAGTGCCCAAAGATCACTTGAGAAAAACGGAGCAGATGTCGAAGGTCGCGTAATCGTAGTCAATATTGCTAAACCACGCGAAGAAAGACCAAGAAGAGATTTCGGCGGAAGTGGTAGAGGCGGTGGAGACAGACGACGTGATAACTACAGAAGAGATTACTAAAGTAATCACTTCTTGACAAATATCAAGTAAACAAACCCCCCCTCACGTTGAGCAATCTTGTGAGGGGATTTTTTTGTATGTTGATATAATATCCTATGTCACAAAAAACAGATGAGGCAAGAAAAAAACTCAAAGAATTTGTATCGATGGTTGACGAAAAACTATCCTGCTATTGGAATAAAGAGATAGATATCGGATTCGGCATAAACCACAAACAAAAAGATCTTGTAAAAGAAATCCTTCTTCATAGCTTCGAACACAATCTGCGTCCAGCCAAAAGAATACGAGCTGCCTTCACCTACTACAGCTATATGCTGCAAAAGGGACAAAAGATGGATGGTAGGATATGGGACGCATGTATGGCACTTGAACTTGTCCAAACTGCTCTGCTTATACATGATGACTTCATGGATGAGGATAGCGTAAGAAGGGGCAAACCAACGACCCACAAATATTTTGAGAAAAATCACGACAAGCACTATGGAGAGGCGATGGCCGTAACAACTGGTGACGCAGTGCTATGCCTTGGGTTTGAGCTTCTGAATAACTCTGGATTCGAGCAGTCGAGAGTGCAAAAAGCAATGCGCAAGATGCTCCGCGGGATAACACAGACTGCCTATGGGCAGGCATATGATGTAACCCTCGAGAAACTTGTGAACGACTGGGAGGAGGATGATGTCATAGCTGTTCACAAGGCAAAAACATCGATATATACTTATGAGAATCCACTCTTCATAGGCGCATATCTGGCAGGTCTTGATGATGCAGTATATCCTATACTTCATGACTATTCGATGGATGGTGGTGTGGCGTTCCAGCTACAGGATGACATACTCGGGGTATTTGGCAACCCAGAAAAAACAGGCAAATCAGCCAACTCCGATCTACTGCAGGGCAAATGCACTCTTCTTGTATTGAGAACATTCACTCATGGAAATGATGCACAGATTGATGCCGTCAAAAAAATCTGGGGCAAAAGGCAAGCACACGAGGCTGACATCGAATGTGCGAAGCAAGCTATCATAAGTAGTGGATCACTTGATTACTCGAAAAAAGTCTCAAGAGAATATGCAGTAAAGGCTGCAAGTCATGCCGGCAAGTTGAGGAAATTTGATCTCAATCCTGACTCAATTGATTTCATCGAAGGAATAGCAGAGTATATGATCGAGAGAGAGCTGTAAACTTTTCCTTACATTATCCCATGAATATTTCTAAGTCTTGGAAATGCTTTTTAATCGTATATTTATCTGTTGCTGCACTGACTATATCTCTGCTTCTCATATCTACACTCATACCAACTAGCTTTTTGAAAAAAAATGTGGGTCAAAGTATAGAACTAATAACAAGAGAAGGTATATACCCGAGTATCGGATTTATGCCATGGCGAAAGGCGATACTTGACAACTACACAGAAAGCCTGATGCTCAATACTGCTTATTATTCTGACTCAAAAGATCCAATAAGAAGTCTTATGCTGAACAAAAGATACATAGCAACTAGCAAAAATGCCAATCAGCTGGATAGTCTCAAAGCTTTATTTGACGGCAAAATTGGTCAAGAGACAAGTTATGAGCGATATTGGCATGGCTACCTCATATACCTCCGACCACTGCTGATTGTTTTTCCTTATACCACTATTAGACTCATATTGCAGGTGATTGTTTATGGGTTATTCACATATCTACTTTTCCTTGTATCTAGACACTCTGGACTAAAATCGTTGGTCATATTTATTTTGGCATTTCTTTCGATTGATTTCTTTTATGTGGGCGTTTCTATGCAGTTTTCGAATATTTTCATTTTGGCTCTTGCCACATCCATATACTTTGCGAGAAGTAAAAACATAAATATTACTCATGTTATTTGCGTACTCTTTGCTGCGGGAAGTTTGACTAGTGTGGTCGATCTTCTCACAATACCAGTCATGTCGTTTTGCCTTCCTATCGTAGTAATTATGGTTATTCATAGATTATTCGATTTGAAATTCCTTACCGTCGCTTTGACTGCATGGTCTGTGGGGTATGTTGCGATATGGTCAACCAAGTGGATACTCGCACTGCCCTACGCTTCAAGTTCCATTTCAAGCGCCTTATCGACTATTTCATCAAGGACTCAAGAAGCAGCTGACGCGAACTTTTCTGTTTTGGCTGCAATAAAGCTAAACATTCTCCAACTAATTGGCTATAGCAGAGAAAGTAAGATATTGTTTGTTGTAATACTGCTACTTACATTGATAACTACACTTATACTAGGTGTAAGAAAAAAAATATGCTTCACTAAAATACGAGCTTATTTGTTTATACTTTCCATACCCTACTTGTGGTATGTTTTCGCTGCAAATCATTCTTACATCCACGTGTGGTTTACGTACAGAGCACAGCTAACTAGTGTGTTGATGTTGCTATTTATCTATGCCGAAATCATCGATCTTGGGAAATTGAGAAATATTGCAAAACAGGAGCTAAAAGCTACATAAAGCACACTCAAAGAGCGTGATAGCAGATTTCAAAAAATCTAAAAAGTTTATCTTTTTGCCTTCTCTTGTACTCCGAGGATAATAGTGTATGGGAGTCTCTTCGATACGACCATTTCTCGCAAAAAGCGCAGTCATCTCTATCTCAAACTCGAAACCATTCTTTTTTGAAAATTTCACAAGTGCATTATTCAGGTTGCTTCTCCATGATTTGTAACAGGTTGGCTGATCAGTAAGCTTCGTCTTCAAGATTTGGTTTGTCATGAAGGTCAGGGTGATGCCTCCGAAATAAAAGAGAGGCCCGGCAGTGTAGCTGTGATATATTCTGGCCCCCTTAATCCTCGATCCGTATACTGCAGATATGGTCGTATCGGTATATTTATCAAGCAAACTACTGATATCGACAGGGTCGTATTCTAGATCGGCATCTTGGATTACTAAAATGTTTCCTGTGGCCTTTTTTATGGCTGTTTTTATTGCGCTACCTTTACCTTTATTTTGACTGTGTCTCAAAAGAATTATTGAACAAAGTGGGTTGTCTCTTATAAATTTTTTGACTTCTTCATGCGACTTATCGGTTGAACCGTCATCAACCACAATTATTTCTTTTTCCCAGCCAGGAATATTTGTATGAACGAGTCTCTTAAGGCTTTCTACTACAAAAACTTCTTCATTGTATACTGGAACAATGATAGAAAGTAGTTTGCTCATAGTATTTGTGTAAGATGTCATTTTTTGACCCAGTCTGGCAATATGGCTGGGACATACGCTACAAAATCATTCTCACCTGTAAAAACATAGTATGGCATGAGATATGGAGTATATCTGTCTGGATAGAGGTAGGCGGTGTACATTCTTTTGATGTTAACCTTCTGCACATCATTTATATTGCCTGCAACGAGTATTGCTTTGCCCCCTGTAAGCTCGTTATACGCTGCGTCGCCTGTCATGAGTGGATAATTACTCACTTGCTCCTGCGACGGCTCAAAGACCTTGACCTGTGCCCTTACTACGAAATCTTTGCCCGACTTCTGCGGTACAAAGACTATGTAGTTTTGCGAGGTGAAGAACTTTGGGGTAATTGTCTCAAAATCGTTGTATTTTGGTGGAAAAAAGTCTACCTCTACCATATTGGCAACGCTTGGGTCACGCACCACTTCGGTCGCAGCGCTGGCTGAGCCTGACGCCTCCTTGTACGCAAAGTATGTGACGGTCTGCGTGGATTTGGCGACCTCTTGCGGGAAGCGGTTTAGTGTACGCATCATATCAAGCGCTCTACTTTTTAGGATTTCTTCAGATGGTATCACGGCCGACGAAAATACCTGTTTATTCTCGTTAGTAATATCTTGGGTGAATGTGTAATTGAAAGTATCTATCTCAAACTCAAGCCTTTTGGCTTTGTCTACTATGCTGTATATCGTGTCGTTCAGTTTTGTTTCTTGAGTATTTTCATCAAACCCTAGAGCTTTGGCTAGTATCGATGCCTTCTCTCTGAAGCCGAAATTGGCGGTTACCGCAGGTATGAACGCAATTTTTGCTGATACAGTTGCCGTCTCTGGCACTCCACTTACCGTGTCTATGAAGTACTCCTTGCCTACTGGAGCCCGCGGCACATCGTCAAATGACATAAGACTAATCTGCCCAAACGCTGGCGTGGGTGTTGGAAGCACCACGACTTGTGGCGGTGGTGCCGAAAGTTCTGCAATTTTGTATATAACGTAGAATATGAAAACCAAGATGATGGATAGCACTGCAAAGGGGAAAAACTTCCTGACATAGTAGGCAAGCTCGGTGAGAGTCATGATATAATACTAGCTGAAAAAGAGTCCAAAGTCCAGAAAAACCATCAAGTTGTAAAGTTATAATGTTTTAATGTTATAAAGTCAGCAAAGACTTATGTGATTTAACTTTATAACGTTATAACTTTCAACATTAGAACATATTTTTACCACAGGTGGTCCCGATTGTCATCGGGATAAACTCCGTGACCTATGTTTTTGTGTTGATTGGTAAGTAACAGTGTAGTAAACTGTTACGGTGAACAGTAAACAAAAAGGGTCAATCGCCGTAGCACAATGCATTGCTAAACTTTATCAGATGGGGTATGAAGTATTATTGCCTGTTGGGGATAGAAATCCATATGACTTGGTTTTTGATGACGGAATTAAATTGTACAAAGTCCAAGTTAAGTATGCTGGAAAAAATGCAAATGGCAAACATAAGGCTGGCTTGAGGATTGCGGGTGGCAATCAAAGCTTTAATTACGTAAAAAAGTATAGTGTTGATGATTTTGATTATCTATACGTATATACAGATGATAATCGTAGTTATTTGATAAAATGGCTGGAGATATCTATAAGGAACGAATTGACAATAGATGATGATAAATATCAAAAATACTTGATTTAGTAACCAGAGGTGGCGGAGTGGCCAATCGCAATAGACTGTAAATCTATCGGACTAACGTCCTACGAAGGTTCGAATCCTTCCCTCTGGACAAATAACAAACCACGGCTTTTGCCGTGGTTTTGTTGTTTCTATAAGGATGAGAAGTTTACCCTGAGCGAGCATAGCGAGTCGAATGGGAATCCTTCCCTCTGGACAAATAACAAACCACGGCTTTTGCCGTGGTTTTGTTGT
>CAZATL010000009.1:8686-16513 GCA_964488055.1 uncultured Gammaproteobacteria bacterium
GAATCCTTCCCTCTGGACAAATAACAAACCACGGCTTTTGCCGTGGTTTTGTTGTTTCTATAAGGATGAGAAGTTTACCCTGAGCGAGCATAGCGAGTCGAATGGGAATCCTTCCCTCTGGACTCATGAAAAAAGACAGCTAAATAGCTGTCTTTTTTTGTGACCAGAAGGAAGAGAACCGAAGTGATGCCCATACTGGCATTTTCTGATACATAGCTAAGACTTCAGATTGCCACAATCTGCTATAATTCTCCCACATGATCGAAGAATTCATCAAAAAACACACGCTTCCTTCTTATCGCATAAAGCAATTCAATCTGGCTTTTTACAAAGAATTCATATCGTCATTTGATGAACTTACCACATGGTCAAAAGAATTGAGGGAAGAACTCAAAACGAGTGTTTCATTTTCTTCAATTGCTCCCATGAAAGAACTCGAATCAATGGACCGCGGGACAAGCAAGGTCCTTTTCAAACGCGAATCTGATAGCAAGTTTTTCGAGTCAGTGCTCATGAAGCATGAGGATGGAAGAAATACAGTCTGCGTGAGCTGTATGATAGGCTGTCCTGTAGGATGTGTTTTTTGTGCTACTGGCCGCATGAAAACAGTTCGCAATCTGACAGCACAAGAAATAGTTGACCAGGTTTTATACTTTGCTCGAATTCTCAAAAAGGCAAATCAAAAAATATCAAATATTGTCTTTATGGGAATGGGTGAACCACTTCTCAATCTACTTCCTGTCCTCGAAGCAATAAAAGTATTCAACGATCCGGAGTACATGGGAATAGGTATAAGAAGAATAACTATTTCCACGTCTGGCATTACACCAAAGCTTAGGGAGCTCATGAGACGTAAATACAAAGGCAAACTTGCACTTAGTCTTCATGCTCCAAACCAACTGCTCCGCGAAAAAATCATGCCGATTGCCAAAAACTATCCTTTGCCAGAACTTCTCGAAACCCTAGCTAGTTTTGCAAATCGCACACAACTTCGAGTGAGTTATGAGTACATTCTTATTGATGGGGTAAATGATACTGGAGATCATGCACTAGAGCTTGCCAAACTGATTGGTCCAAATCTGACTCACGTGAATCTAATTCCTTATAATCCAATCTCTGGAGTAGACCTGAAGAGGTCCTCGACAAACGTGATATATAGATTTTCAAATATTCTCACAAAGAATAATATTTCAAACACCTTTCGCGTGACAATGGGCGACGATATAAAAGCTGCTTGTGGACAACTCGCTACAGATGACTAACGTCTTACAATAAATAGTGCCAGTCGCAGTGTGCGAGTGAATACGAACAAATCCTTCGGATATAACCAATCACTTTTATCCACAAGGGATTTCTCTTCGCTCCGCTCATCGAAATGACATAGATGCATGTCATGTCGAACGATTAAGTGAGGCATCCCTTGTGAAAATATAAATAAGTATCATTGTCCGCCAAACAAACACACATATGGCCTCGCGCGACATACTTTGTGTGTATTTTTTACTCATGCCCTTGACATTGTGTGTATTTTTTACTTATACTCAATTTTATTAGTAGTTTTTTATTTTTATGAAGAAAAAGAAGATGTGGTTCAGTATAGCCCTCATCGTAATCGTACTTGGAGGAGCTGGAGCCGCTACATGGGCATTCTTTACAGCGCAAAGAACGACAAGCGTGAATAGGTTCACAACAGGTACCCTTGATCTTGATGTTTCGGCAAACGGCAACGCCCTCGAACCATTTGTGATCGAAAATATGGGTGAAAATGGCACCATATCAGGCACAAAGACATGGACTGTCAGAAACACAGGATCACTTCCTGGTAGATTTCTTTTCAGACTGCAAAACTTGTCAAACAAGGAAAATGGTTGTAATGACCAAGAGAAAGCAATGGACCCAACATGTGAAGATCCAGGCAAACTAGGTAACCTTGGATCTGTCGTAAATCTCAAGATAGCGCTTGATGGGACTGACAAAGTTGATTCATATCTGACCGAAGCCAGTGCCACCAAGATTGGAACCGACTGGAACGCATTGCCACCTATTGTGATGCCAGCAAATAGCACAAGAACTATCACAGCACACTGGGAGACACTCGAGGACCAGTATGGCAACGAGATCCAGAGCGACAGCGTGGAGTTTGATGCAAACTTTAGACTGATACAGCTCATAAATGGACCAACACCAACTAACTAATATCTAGAAATTGTATTGTAAAGGTGATGGGCACATAAACCTATCGTAGGTCTGTGCCCATCACCAATATCGGATGACATAACCCAAAAAAGTGAAGCAAAATAAATCTGCTTATGAAAATATTTCATCTTCTAACAACCATCATCACAAATGCAGTATTTGCAGTTCTTGGTCTCATGGCACTTTATACAATCACATCTAATGTGACACTATTCTCTGGATACAGGTCACTACTTGTCCAGTCGGGATCTATGGAGCCATCTATCATGACAGGTGACATCGTGGTCATAAGACAAGCTGTCGATTATATCCAGAATGATGTTGTAACCTTCCAGGATGGTGATGGTAGGATAGTGACCCATCGTGTGAAGGGCAAAAATACCAAAAATGACACTCCATCATTTACCACCAAAGGTGATGCTAATAGTTCTGAAGACCCTGACCCAATCAGTTTTGGTCAAATACTCGGCAAGGTAGTCTTTGTCATACCCAAACTCGGATATATGGTCGCATTTGCCAAATCTTTACCAGGACTCATCATACTCATATTGATACCAGCTGCATTATTTGTAATTGATGAGCTACTTAAGATGAAGAATGTCTAATATCAGAACTAAATTTGCTTTGATCTGCCTCATCTCTCTAGGGCTTTTTTTGATCTTCACGGGCTATACAGATGCGGATCTTTTCGCAGAAAGGAATGTGGCAAGAAATATTTTGAGGGCAATTACTCGCAATATCTTCGCTCTAACTACTACTAATTCTTCTCCACTGGACCAAGGCTTCCTAGTGACAGGAATCCTTCCAAATGGCTTTGATGCAAAAACATTCCGTATCAAAAAGGACGAGCAAGACAGGCTGCAATATGCAATAAAAGCGATAAAAACAAACGGTGATGAAAACCTGTGGAATGAGCTGACTGTTGACGTACTGGATGGATCTTTGAACAAAAAATATAGCGGTAAACTATCACAGATGTCTATATCGTCAGTAATAACAAGCAATGAGCCAGATGATTGGATAGCAATAATGCGCTTTGACAAAAGCGATGCGAATCTCAAAAACAAACTCTGCGAATTTGACATCACCATAAGGACTTGGAAAGTAAATGTGGATGATGAGCCAAAAGGGATCTATGCACAGAGAAAACTGCGCAACTCTGTGTCAACTGGTAATTGGTAAAGTGCATACCTTTTGTGTATTGATTTGTGACATAATGTAATAGTAAATAATGCAAAAATACTCTATTCAAATACATCGTCTTTATGTGTCATTTGTGTGTGTATACCTTTTCATGCAAGCGGTGATATTGATCTTTTCGATGAAACCAGAGTGGGGATTCGGCTTTCTGACTACCAAAACCTACTCAATGAGTCCCACCATCGATCCAGGTAGTCTGACGGCAGTCATAAAGTCAGGCTATTATGATGTGGGCGATATAATTTCTTTTTATGACCTTGACGAAGACGGCAATGAGATAATCGTCACCCACAGAATAGTCCAAATAGGCGGGAATGTGTATGTCACAAAAGGCGACTCGAACCCTGCACATGATGGTACAAAAGTGTTACCAAGACTGATCATTGGCAAAGTCCTTTTCATATTACCTTACCTAGGTTACTTTCTGACTTTCGCAAAGAGCTCGCTGGGGCTTGTTTTATTGATCTGGATTCCAGCCTCAATCGTAGCATTCGTTGAGATGTACAGAGTTTTGAGAAGTTTTTCTTGAAAATTTTACTATAATTACACCACACATGCACAAAATATACTTCACCGCTTCACTTCGAGGAATACAGTACTATCTTCACAACTACCAGGAAATATACAGATGCCTTGAGGAACTGGGATGTGAGCATCTTGACAAAGAAATCTTGACCTTGAACAAAAGTAAATACTACTCGTCACTTGAGAGAAAAGGCAGTAAGGAGTTTCACAAACTATATGAGAAGAAAATCAAGGCGATACAGGAAGCAAGTATGTGTGTGTTTGAGGTATCCATACAGAGCTTGAGTATCGGTTTCCAAGTCCAGAGGGCACTTGACTACCACAAACCGACCGTCCTTCTCTATCTGCCAGAAAATACTCCTCATTTCCTAAAGGGCATGGAAAACGACAAAATAATAGCAGCAGAGTACACATCAGAAAATCTTAGTGAAGTTGTCAAAAAAGCATATGAAGAAGCGCTGTCTAAGCGAGATCAAAGATTCAACTTTTTTATAAGCACCGAACTACTCACGCACCTGGAGGATGCATCAGCCAAAAAAGGTATTACAAAGTCGAATTACCTACGTAGTCTCATCGAAAAAGATATGATTACAGGAAAAAGCAAGAAGAAATAACTTTCGGATTTGCTGGCCTTCATCATTTCTTCCTGTCAAATATCATAAGCATATGACTGCTCCTATGAAGTTGCCAATTGGTGAAGAAATGGGGAATGGATGTCTTGAGATAAAATCCTTCACTCTCAAACAGCCTTGTCCATTCACTTATTTTATTGAAAGTGAATGGCATATTCATACCAAAAATCCCACCAAGGACATGATTACCAATATAGTCAACTAGTACGATAAAGTTGAGCTGCTCGGAAGGAGTCAGGCCCAAAAATAGGTGCAGTACTTGTTTGTCGTTGTCATTTCCACTGTCATAGTAGCTTTGTAGATTGCCAAAAATTTCCTCATCAACAATAATCCTACCTTTTGTTTTCTTGGCGAGAACTCTGATCACATTTTTTTGCGCGTTTCTACCTATATGGTGAAGTACAGACTTGACGATGGTCGTGTCAACAATTGGAGCAATTTTTTCAAATTCTTCAAGTGACCTTATGACTATGAACTTCCCTTGTTTGGATACTTTTTTGTTTTCAGAATCATAGAGATCAGCTCCTCTTATATCATATCCAAGACTAGCTAGATGTCTCACAAGATCCCCACTGCCACAGCCATAATCAAGCACACTTTTACCCAATATATAAGGCAATATGATATTTGCTTCAGCCTTTACTTTAGCGAATTTGTAAAGATCATAAGCAACGCCAAGCTCGTTTCCATTTGACTTTATTTTGTGCAATCTTCTATGCCAATTTTTGGCAAAGTGCTCGAGCACAGACACACTCCTGCACTTTGCCATTTCGATTAACATCTCGTCGATTATCCACATGCTATCATTATCAATTAGGCCAAAATCTAGATATGATTTCTTCAATGCTTTGGCAACAAGCGAAAGTGCTTTGGCGTTTCTGACAGCCTTTATTACGAGTGTTAGCTTGTTCATCTGTGGTACACAAAAAAATGAAGGGTAAACTTCATACTATAACTTTCTGATATATTTTGCAACAGTTTATATGTGTATGAATTACATATGTATGTAGACAAAAAAGGCGCCGCGTCTGACGCGGCGCCCTTCATCTTATCTCAAAGCACTTTGAATTTTGAGTTTTGAGATTTGAATTTTTTATTTAGTACATCCCGTCCATTCCACCCATCCCGCCTGGCATTCCGCCACCTGCAGGTGGTGCTTTCTTTTCTGGAATGTCTGTTATGAGACATTCTGTCGTGAGCATGGTCATTGCGACTGATGCCGCGTTTTGGATGGCACTTCGCACAACCTTCGCTGGATCGACTATCCCTTTCTCAAAGAGTGAGCCGAACTCGTGCGTGACAGCATCGAAGCCAAAATCACTATTTTTTGATTCCTCGATCCTCGCAAGAGCCACACCTGGCTCAAGTCCAGAGTTGATTGCAAGCATACGCACTGGCTCAGCAAGCGCGGTAAAAACTATATCTATACCGACCTTTTCCTCGTCAGATGTAGCAGTCTTTTTTAGGGCTTCGAGTGCTTTTCTAGCGTGAAGGAGTGTCGTGCCACCTCCCGCGACTATCCCCTCTTCAAGCGCAGCTTTCGTGGCTGCGACTGCATCTATCACGCGCTCCTTCTTCTCTTTCATCTCAACCTCTGTCGCTGCACCAACCTTCACGACAGCAACTCCACCCGTGAGCTTCGCCAGTCTCTCCTGCAGCTTTTCTTTATCAAAGTCAGATGTTGTAGCGTCCACTTCCTTGCGGATCTGTGCGACACGACCATCTATGGCCGACTTCTCACCTTTGCCACCAATTATTCTTGTGTTGTCTTTGTCTGCCCAGACTTTGTCTGCACGACCACAATCTGCAACCTCGACAGAGTCTAGCTTCTTGCCGAAGTCTTCTGTCACGACAGTTCCACCAGTCAGGACTGCGATATCACCAAGCATGGCCTTGCGTCTGTCACCAAATCCTGGTGCTTTGACTATGAGAGTGTTTAGTATGCCTCTCATCTTGTTCACAACAAGTGTGGCAAGCGCCTCACCATCCACATCCTCTGCGATGATGACTAGGTTCTTGGAGACTTTTACAAACTTTTCAAGGAAAGGAAGCAGGTCTGATATAGCACTGATTTTTTTGTCTGTAATGAGTATATAAGGGTCCTCTATTTCGGCGACCATCTTGTCTGGATTTGTGACAAGGTACGCAGATGCATAGCCTTTGTCAAACTCCATACCCTCTTTGTGCTCGATCTCCATGACAAGTGATTTGCCCTCTTCGACAGTCACTACACCATCTTTGCCCACCTTGTCTATTGCCTGTGCAATGAGCTTGCCTATCGTTGGGTCTGCTGCCGATATGGTTGCGACCTGTGCCACCTCGTCTCCCTTTACGGGCTTGGCCATCTTCTTAATCTGCGCAACGACCTCCTCGACTGATCTCTCTATACCTTTCTTCATGATCATCGGATTTGTACCTGCTGTGATATTGCGAAGTCCTGCGTTGACGATGGCTTGGGTAAGAAGGGTGGATGTGGTTGTACCGTCTCCTGCTACGTCATTCGTTTTTGAGGCAGCTTCCTTCACCATCTGCGCACCCATATTCTCAAATGGATCTGGGAGTTCAATTTCTTTTGCAACAGTTACCCCATCATGTACCACGTTCGGTGCGCCCCACTTCTTATCGAGTGCTACGTTTCGCCCACGTGGCCCGAGTGTAGTCACGACAGCCTGAGCAAGAGCATTCACACCTGCTGCAAGCTTTTGTCTTGCGTCATTTCCAAAAAGCATTTGTTTTGCCATATATTAAAAATTAAATTCTAAACACCAATAAACTTTACGAACCTTATAAACTTTGAAACTGTTCTTATTCAACGATCGCCATAATATCTTTTTGTTCGACAAGTAGCATGTCTTCCCCATCTACCTTCACTTCGTTTCCTCCCCATTTCTTGTACATTACTTTCTGTCCGACCTTCACGATTATCTTGTTTTCTCGTCCATCCTCACTACCAAAACCCTCGCCGACAGCAATAATCTCGCCTACCTGTGGCTTTTCTTTGGCTGAGTCTGGGATGATGATGCCAGAGGCTGTTTTTGTGTCGCCTTGGACTGGTTTGATAAGAACGTATGAGAACAATGGCTGTATTTTTTGGTTTGCCATATTTGATATTGGATAAACTTTTAATGTGTTTTTTGCAATTTGATTTATAGCAATTTTAATCGTCTTTGTCAAGCGCCATGTGAGAGTGCTAACAGAATGACAGTGTCACTGCTAGTCATGGTTTGTGCCGATCTGCTTTACTTTGTGCCACAAATTCTCTAAACTAGATAAA
>CAZATL010000009.1:16613-19042 GCA_964488055.1 uncultured Gammaproteobacteria bacterium
CCTGTCGTCGCCACTCTCCAAAAGCTCAAAACAGCCATCGAATCAAACCCAGACATCCCAAATGATCTAAAAACAAGAGGTCTTGAGAATATCGCCCGCGCTGCTCTATCTATCCAGATAGGTGGTAATACCGCAGCTATTGAGATGACCGAGAAGTATGTACAGTTCATCTGCAACCTCCCCTGGAACAAATGCACACAAGACAACTTTGACCTGACACACGCAAGAAGTGTCATGGAGTCTAGGCACTATGGCCTGCCAAAAGTGAAGGAGCGGATATTACAGTACCTAGCATCTATGTCGCTTGTGAAGAAAAGATCCCCAAATGCCACACTTCGCGCACCATCACTCTTTTTTGTCGGTCTTGCGGGCACTGGCAAGACCACATTCGCACGCATCATCGCAGAGAGTCTTGGTCGCAAATTCATCCGCATACCGTTTGGGGGGCTCGCAAATGCCCTCGATCTTCGTGGTCAGAGCAAGATATCACCATATGCCACACCAGGCGTCATCATGAGGGCCCTTGTGACATGCGCGTCATCTGACCCTGTGATACTACTTGACGAGCTGGACCGTGTGAATCCAGACGACAGGTCTGCAATCATGGGAGCGCTACTTGAGATACTAGACCCAGGGCAAAATTCGCAGTTTACCGACTACTTCGTGGATTATCCATTTGATCTATCGAAGGTGATGTTTGTGGCAACTGCGAACAACACAAAAGAGGTATCAACAGCAGTACTCGACAGACTCGAGATTGTACAAATGCCAGCATACAATGACGATGAGAAGACCATGATAGGCAAAAGGTTCGTGCTGCCAGAAAAACTCTCGTTCTCCGGACTTGATGAGACGCAATTCTCGATAGATGACGCTGTCTGGCCCAAGCTAGTCCGTCCTCTTGGATTTGAGCCAGGTATCCGTAGTCTGGAGCGACTCATAGATAGTATGGTCAGGCACGCTGCACTAGATATTGTCTCTGGCAAGTATCAGAGTCTGCGCATAACAGAAGGAAATCTACATGAGTATGTCGACACCACCTTCTCGTCGGTGTAAGTACTCGTGGAGAGGGGGAGATTCGTCCGCCAAGAGTGCGGAGAGTACAGGATTCGAACCTGTGAAGCTTTCGCTTACTAGTTTTCAAGACTAGCGCCATAGACCACTCGGCCAACTCTCCTACTTTTAACACAACCACAAGGGATCTCTCCAGCCCCGCTCAAGTATCTGGGCGGGGAGTCCCCGATTGTTATCGGGACTTCGTGGAACTCCGCGAGATGACGCAATACTATGAGATCCGTGCGGGAATCGAACCCGCGCAATAGAAGTTTTGCAGACTCCCGCGTTTCCACTTCGCCAACGGATCTTTACTAGTATAGATACTATCTATTTACCCATGTATTTTAGCACAAAATACCGCAGTTTCTGTAGCTACTTCTGCTACAATTCCACCTTACTTCTTGAAAATATTTTACATTTTTAATTTTTTATTTTGAATTTATTATCTTATGCCGCTCATACTACCAGACTCACTTCCGGCTGTTGAGACACTTCGCAGTGAGAATGTATTCGTGATGAAGACGGCCAGGGCAAGACACCAAGACATAAGACCTCTTGAGATACTCATCTTGAATCTCATGCCCTTGAAGATTAAGACCGAGAAGCACCTGCTGCGCACTCTCTCAAACTCCCCCCTCCAGGTGAACGTGACGCTTATGCATACAGAATCATATACCGGCAAAAATACCCACATAAGTCATCTAAATAAGTTCTACACCACATTCTCAAAAATCAGGGAAAACAAGTATGACGGCATGATCATCACAGGTGCTCCGGTCGAGCAGATGCACTTCACAGATGTCGCGTATTGGAGCGAGCTAACTGGCATCCTAGATTGGACAAAGACACATGTCACATCCACGCTCCATATCTGCTGGGCGGCACAAGCTGGACTTTATCATCATTTCGGCATCAAAAAATACGCAACCTCAAAAAAGATATTCGGTGTCTTCAAACACAAAATCAGCGATCCAAGTATCCCACTTGTGAGGGGATTTGATGATGAGTACTACGCGCCACATTCCCGCCATACAGAGATCAAAACTGGTGATATAAAAAAGGTAAAGGGTCTCCGAGTGATATCTGACTCGCAGGATGCTGGTGTGTATATAGTCGCGAATCGTAGCGGTAGTCAGATCTTTGTGACAGGCCACTCCGAATATGATCCATATACTCTCAAGGAAGAGTACGACAGAGATGCGAGTCTAGGGCTCAAGATCGAAGTACCAAGAAACTACTTTCCAGATGATGATCCTCGCAAACTACCTAAGGTCACATGGCGCAGTCACGGAAGCCTCCTTTTCTCAAACTGGCTGAACTACTATGTCTACCAAGAAACACCATATGACATAGGCCATATCGGCCACCACAAA
>CAZATL010000009.1:19142-35668 GCA_964488055.1 uncultured Gammaproteobacteria bacterium
TTTATTGCTATAGTGTAACAATAATATGGCTGATATCGCAGTAATAGACAAAAATTTGCCAAAAATTTTTACACCCTTCTCCGATAAGATTATTGAAAGCATCCCTCCGACCCCAGGCAAAAAACTAGTGATTGGTTGGTTTTCTTTCACTTGTTGCGAAGACAGCACGATATTATTCACAGAGCTTCTGAACAAGCACTTTGACTCGTGGCGTAAGCTCATCGAATTTCGACATCTAAAGGTACTAAAAACCAAAAATGAACTCCGGGACCTTGACGTTGCATTTATTGAGGGTGCAATATCTTCAGAGTCACAAGCCGAAGAGGTGAGGAAGATCAGGAAAAATACTAAATATGTGGTAGCGATAGGCTCTTGCGCTTGCACTGGTGCTCCTTCGTCTTCTCGAAATAAATTCATTGACAAGGAGTTATCAGATCGAATCAGATGGTATATGTCGAACTTCGACTATAGTGACAAAGTACACAAACTGGAGGATGTGATACAAGTGGATGACAAGGTAAATGGGTGTCCAATGGTGACGCTCACATTTCTAAAAACCATAAATAAATATTTGAAATTATTCGGGATAAAAAACTAGATATTTTTTTGTGTATTGAATTTTTTTCAATTAGACTTGTATAGAGGTAAGAGAAATGCGTCATCTCGACTCCATGAACGATTAGTGAATGGGTGGAGAGATCTCTTGTTTGAGGCCAGTACCTCGCCTCAAGATCCTGACTTTCGTCAGGAAGTCACGTAGTTTTTATTTAGCTACAAGTCTATTGTATCTGATAATTGAACATTGCTTATTACTTGGAAGTTGTCATTGATAATTGAATATTGATTTATGCATTCTGGAGACATCACCATAGAAAATATTACAAAGATTGAGGGCACAGCGGGTCTTGAGGTAAAAATACGAGACGGCAATGTCGTGGATCTGAAATTCATCATAAAGGATTACCGCAGATTTTATACAGAGGCAGTAAAAGGCAAGCCTATTGCAGCAGTCCCAACATTTCTTTCTCGCATTTGTGGTACTTGCTCTGTCGCACATCTTTTTGCATCACTAGAGGCTATCGAGAAATCACAGGGAATAGCCCTGACTGAGCAAACCAAGATCCTACGTAGGCTTGCCTACGATGGACTGATGATACGCGACCATGCACTTCACTTATACTTTTTTGTATTGCCTGATTTGCTGGGGGTTGATTCGATCTTGGATATTCCAGAAGACCACAACGACATGGGACATGTACTACTACATGACTCATTCGACATAAAAACAGTTGGTAGTGAGATCACAGATGTCATAATTGGTGCTGCTATTCATGCACCGTTTCCTGCTGTTGGAGGATTTCACAAACTGCCAGATCCCATCAAATTCCCTGACCTTATTGCAAAGCTTGAGAAAATCAGACCACAAGTCATTAGAGGTATAAAAACTTTTTATGATTGGAAAGAAACACTCATAAGAAATGCAGACTATCTAGCACTTCGCAATGATAAAACATTCGATTTCCTAGATGGCGATATAATAAATTCAAGCGGCATAAGAGTTCGTGAAGGTGATTTCCACAACTTCCTAAAGTCTGTTGTGATACCTTACTCACAATCTGAAGGATACGTCTTCTCTGATACTCATGAAGATTATTTTGCGGGAGCTCTCTCGAGAATCAATCTGAATAAAGATCTTCTGTTACCAGAAACTGTTGCAAGTATTTCGGAATATTTGACAGCATTTCCATCAAACAATATACACCACAATAATTTAGCTCAAGCCATAGAGATACTGCACTGTGTTGACGAGGCCATAAGAATTCTCAAATCAGTGCATATCCAAAATGAGAAGCCTGTCACTGCACATCCTTGTGCAGGGACGGGAGTTGGGGTAATCGAAGCTCCAAGAGGTATGCTTTATCACAAGGCACAAGTTGACGAAAAGGGGCTCATAGTCGATTACGACGTGATAGTCCCCACTTCCCAAAACCAGATAAATATCGAAAATGACTTGAGAAAGTATTTCGCAGATAATTTAGAAATGTCAAAAGAGGATCTCCAAAAAAATGCTGAAAAGATCATAAGGGCTTATGATCCCTGCATGTCTTGCGCCACCAACTTCCTCAAGGTTTCGTGGATCTGATCATAGGTTGTCGTGCCACCCACAGGCAACCCTACTATCAAGATATTTTTCAGTTTTCCAATTTTTGTGAGATATTTTAGTTGAAATCCAAGATCAAAGTCGTGGACAGAATTTCGAGGTGAGAGCTCAATATGCGACAAATCATCTTCCGTAAATATTTTTATTGAATCGATTCCCAAAACTGTGTCAATGATTATCACGTCTTTTCTATCGCCAAGAGGGAGATCGCTATTTGGAGATATTTTCACAAATTTAATATCTGCAAAATCAGCGACCAGTCTACCTAGAAACTTATAAGGACTATTGTCGATCTCCAGGTCCTCATTGCCAAAAATATAAACGCACTTATTCATACCATCATAGTCTACAATATCATGACAAAATATTTATGGATACGAAAGCGCTGAAGTTGGCTTCGCTATTTTCTTTCTCGCCAAATAGTAGGGGTTATTGTGGACTAGATAGTGCGGGAAAAGCATTCGTAGAATGTATCAGAAAAAATGATTGTGCCACTGTCCCAAGCGAACTGACCAAATTCATTACTCTAAACCCCTATCTTCAAACAATTAGTAAAATCAGAAGCCTCTCTCCTTTTGATTACAAAGTTATTGAAGCTTACTGGATAGGAAACAAACAACTAGACGATTTCCCAATTGAAGGATATGAAATATTACTTGAGGAGTTTGAGAAGCAAGGCGTCCCTTTGTGGCTTATAAAGTCCTTGCAGTCTAATGTGCCAAAGAAGTTCATCCCACACCACCTCTTCCAGGTTTTACATGTCGGGGTAGGTCAGGCAAGTGGTTCTGTGCCCTTCAATCTAGACTCAATAAATAACTGCATGATAAGGTACGGCAAAATCATTGATGTTGATAAGAAGTTTTTCAGAGTCTCACTTACCGGATTAGCAGTATCTGAAGGGAAATACAAACCAAACATCACCATTGAGACTATTCCTATTGGAACTGTGCTGTTTTGTGAGCCAAAAAAAGAAGATGTCGTAGCTGTGCATTGGGGTCAGATTGTCAAAATAATAACACCTAAAGAGCATGTAAATCTCGAAAGATGGACCAAATATGTCATAAAGACAGTAGCGACCATTTAGGTGCCTTGGAGATCTTCCTGCTTCATCAAGCTCACACTACCATTTCTGAAAGACAACTCCACAGAAACATACGACACGAGTACTCCTGCAACAATGAGTATTGTCTGTACTATCATCTGGTCAGACCATGTATGAGTCACAAATATTGCTGACAATGCATTTGTAATAATTGTGGCAAGGACGAGTACCGAAGTGACACCGACTGCAGGAGCAAGTGACAGCGCCCTATACCAAGTCAACACGTAGCCAAAAAGCAAAAGTGCCGTTAGGACTATCCAAGAAATTTGGATATTTGTAAGATAAGAGACACCAGATATCGCACCAGGACTTGTTATGAACGTGGCTACCAAAAGAAATATTGAGCCAAGTCCCATCCTAAACGAAGCCACCAGATCCACGTCGACTGTTTTTAGTACTTTTTTTGAAATAACACTCTCAACAGCCCAAAGCAGAGTGGCAAAAAGAATCATAGTTTCACCGCCAGAAAGCGTAAAACCCACAAACCCCCCCACATATATGTTACCCAGAAACACCAAAGCAACACCTGCCGCCCCCAGATAATTCAGTTTCTCACGCAAAAATGGGACTGCCAAAATAGCTACCCACAAAACCAGAGTCTTCTGTATCAAGGCCGAATTTATGGCAGACGTTGTCGAAAGACCTGTAAAAAACAAATAGAAAGGTAATGAACCCCCAACAATTGCTATCAAAACCAATCTTACTATCTCATTTTTTGATAATGCCTTTACTTTCGACCATTTACCCAAAAGTAGTAAACTTGAAACAATCGCCAACCCTACTAGCAAGTTCTTCGATGTGACAAGTAGAATGGGTGATTTTATTGACTCAATTGCGTATTTATTAAGAAATACAGAAAAACCAGATATAACACTCGCCATCAAGGCAAACATTTGACCTTTTTGTACTTTTTTATTCATAATTGCAATAAGTAAATGCTCGACGACTGCCAGCAGTATATGAATCTTGCAACTAATTTGCAAGGTTACCTTGACAGGGACACTACTATTTTCATCAAATATCGACTCTGCAGCGAATTAATACCAATTAAATATAGCTTATTAATACTTGCCAAAAGTCATTTATTGTTCATATAATAGTTATTTTTGGCGTCTTGACGGCCCATCATATACCCCTTGCACTTTTTAGCAGACTATATACAATAGTGCTAATATGATCCAATTAGCAAAAACAAGCCTCCTCTTGGGACTTCTAACAGGTCTATTTGTGCTTATAGGATATACCCTATCTGGACAGCAAGGCATGCTCCTGGGACTCGCCGTGGCCACAGTCATGAACTTTGGGTCTTATTTCTTTTCTGACAAGATCGTACTAGCTCAATATGGTGCAAAAGAGGCCGACAAATCGCGCTTTGCTGATCTATATGCAACAATGCGGAGACTCACACAAAGAGCATCTTTACCTATGCCTAAGGTATACGTCATAGACATGCCCACACCCAACGCATTTGCTACAGGTCGCGATGCAAACCATGCTGTAGTCGCAGTCTCCACCTCACTTATACAGACTTTATCACAAGAGGAGCTGGAGGGCGTACTTGCACATGAGTTAGGCCACATCAAAAGTGGTGACATACTCATAGCAACAATTGCAGCCACACTTGCTGGCGCAATTTCATACCTGGCCAATGTGATCATGTATTTTGGGCCATCTAGGAGTAGAGATGATGAAAGGGGATCAAGCCCACTTGGGATGATAGCCATGGCAATTTTCACGCCCATAGCCGCTCTGCTTATTCAAATGGCCATCTCCAGATCTCGTGAATTTGCGGCAGATGAGTATGCAGGCATGCTCACTAGACACCCTCTATCTCTTGCCTCTGCACTTCGCAAGATATCAGGTTACGCCACAAGATACCCACTCGCGTCAGATCCTGGCCACACAGCTAGCGCACACCTCTTTATCATAAATCCGTTTGATACCTCTCTTTTTACCAAATTATTCTCTACCCATCCTCCACTCCACGAGAGAATACAAAAACTCGAGAACATGGGCTCCTGACTACATCTAAAGTAGCATTTCACCATAATCTTTATCTATAATAAAGTGGTCTTATGTCAGCAAAAAAGAAGGTGATCCTATCTTTGGTACTTATTAGTACCTTTCTTTTTGTGGTCATAATGCTTGGTGGGTATTTGTGGCACTCACATACGTATACCAAAAATAGGGAAAAGGCCATTACAATTAAACCAACACCAAATACTTCCGAGCTTACTAGGATATCGACAGGACAAACAATAGATCTTAAGGTGTTTGACTTCAACGCAGAGACTGGGAGCAATCAATATGGACCTTCAAAGTGTGGCGATCGTAGGGCAGAGATGATTGCTTTTTCTACCGCTAAAGTAAATCATCTAGCTGACTTGATCATAGGAAATCAAGCTGATCTGGCATTCATTCAAGAAAGCCAAATCAGATGTGGATACAACGAAACAGAAAACCTTGCTCAAATACTAGATCAGAGAGGGTACCATATGAACTTCGCTTACAAGCCATACGTAGAGAATGAAACACAATGGTTTCATGTGGCAACATTTTCGAAATATCCTTTTGTAGATGACTCAATACAGTATTTCATTCTTGATGATCCAGGTTCAAATGCAAGATGGTTTGTGAAGGCAGCCGTCTCTATCACAGGCGGACCCGAAATAACTACATACAACGTGCATACTCGCGCTGACAACACACCCAATGATGGTCAAAACAGCGCATGCGGTCATGTAGAGAAGTTCTTTCAACAAGCGGCTTCTGACACCTCTCCATTTGTCATGTTGTCTGGCGACTTCAACAGCCACCTCAATACCAATGAATGCGAAGTGGACTTATCGAGATATTCACTAAATTCTGTAATTGCTGATCTTACGAAACCAGGGCCAAATATCATGAGATATCCTATCGATTATACAATCGTGAACAACAATGGTAAGTGGTCATTTTCTTCGTCTTCGTACAATAATGAAGGCGATGAATATCATCCACACGTAATGTCAACTGTCCAAATTACTAATGACGGTCAATACCCAACCCCCACAAACACCCTAGCACCCACCCAAGCCACAACAATCACACCTACCCACACACCAACACCCAGTCGCACATCCACTCCCACACTGACCAGCACGCCCACTCGCACACCTACTCCAGTTGTGACAACCACACCAACACTCACGCCTACTCCCACAGAGACACCAACAAAGACAATGACTCCCACTCCGACAATCACGCTCACCCCCACCCCCACTCGTCCATCTGCACCATTTTGTGACAAGTCATGTGGAGTGTGTGGATGGAGAGACACAAATAGTATTTGTCACTCTGACGGACCACTGTCTGAAAATGGAGCTAAATGTTGCTACAGTACTTGCTTGTCTGGTAGCTGCAAATATGTATCGGGAGTTGGTAAAGATGCATGTACCATAGGGAGCACATGTCAAACACAGAGTGCAGGTGTGTCTCAAAGTGGCAACACATCAAACCAACCACCTGTCACAATCATTGTGATAACTTCAAGTCAGACAAATATCACACAAAGCCCCTTGCCAAGTAATATTACAAACACTGCAAAAAGTAATCCCCAGGTCTCATCTCCAGCTGTGGCCATAGCAACATCCACCCCACCTGTATCAGGCGGTATTCCATCTTCATATCTACTTGTGGTCTTATTGCCTGTACTTGTGATAGGCGCTGGGATACTAATCAAGTAAGTTGATTTGGGATAAATTGCGTCGCCCATTTTGCGCTTTGTTCTTCTATACTTTATGTCATATGCTGTCGAAAAAGAATCTGAAGTTGCTGTTGCCTATCTTTGTGTTTGCTGTCTTTTTGTATTTCGTTACGGCTAATTTATTATCAAAAAGCACAAAACAAAATCTGACACCTCCAAACAAGCCCACTCCAATGCCAGTTGCTGCTCAATTAAACCAAGCTGGTACCATAAAGATTGTATCGTTCAATGTGCTTGACGTAAATCATCAGTTCTGCAATTCAGAGCCAGAGATGAGCGCTGTCGTGTCATATCTAATCCAAAATGAAATAGATGTAATGGTGATACAAGAGCATAATCAGCAGTGTGGGCACAACAAATTTGCAGATAGGTGGCAAGCTGCCCTGATATCTCAAGGCAAGTCTGATAGGGTCAAATATACACAAGATACAAAAGGTGGGAGTGGGAGTGGGATCAGGGAAGTCGGGATCTGGACCAGATTACCTGTTGAGAATGCCATAACATCAGGCGACCCAAACAACCCTTCCATTCCTCTACAGGTTGATGATGGATCATACACATATTCATTCTCTGAAAAAGATGGTAATGACAGTTGTAATCCCGGAAATGCACGAACACGGACCATACGCAATTTCGTAGTAAATGTAGGCGGAGTCAAGATAAGAATAATCGGCATCCACCCAACAAACTGTGAAAGCTGCAACCAGCTGAACGGCGTTATCAAAGATTATCTGAATCCTTATCTTGACCCAAATAGTGCAAGTAGTATGCCAGTCATCATTGCTGGGGATTATAATTGCAGCGCGAGATCATTCTATCAAAACTTTGATGTAAATACACATCAACCCTCGATGTGGTTCCTACAAAATTTTAATGTAACATGTCTAAATCCAAGTAATCCTGGTGATTTCCCAAGTAATCCTCTGTGTGGTCGCCCTGGAGCCCAATTTGAGATCGAGGACAATGGCAATCCAGACGAGGCTCAAGGACCTGTCGATCACATAGGTGTACTTCGATCAGAAATAAATAATGTATTGCTAGAAGGCCCAAGTGATTACAAAATATTGAGAGAACCTACCGATCTTCTTTTTTCAGATCACAATCCAATAAAAGCCGAGGTGAAAGTATTGACTAGGAATGCAGTCGTCCCACCAACAAACACTCCGACACCAGACCCAAACGCTCCCCCAGCCACAGCCACAAGCACTCCAGTCCCCGCTGCCCCCCCACCCGGCGCAACATCCACCCCCACGCCAGTTGCAACAGTAGCTGCAAGCACATCTACTTCTCCAAAACTTCGGGCAGACATATCAGAGATGTCTGGAGGGTCAAGAGACATATTTGAGGAGCTTGTGTACTACGCCATATTCAGCATAGGATATCTCACGCTTATCCGCTTCGGCTTCAACATCCATAGATTTTTTAGTTTTGTTTTGCTGACTATCATATTTTTACTAGGACTTGGGGTGACCGCCATAGTTGGACTGCCTGGCGGACTCTTTGTGGTTATAATGGGGACATTTATGATAATGATGATGTAATAATCCATGCATTGCCCACATAAGTTACAAATAAATTTATGAAAAAAATCATCGAAGCAGCCAAAATATTAAGACATTACTCTCTCACATCAACCACGAAAGCAGGTAGTGGCCATCCCACGTCATGTCTGTCTGCAGCAGACCTCATGGCTACACTTTTCTTTGGTGGTAATTTCAGATATGACAAAGATGATTCTGACAATCTTGAGAATGACAGACTGATTTTCTCAAAAGGTCACGCAGCGCCACTTTTTTACGCAATGTGGGCTACCGCAGGTGCCATAGACTTTAGCGAGCTTGAGACACTTCGGCAACTGGGGTCCAGATTAGAGGGTCACCCCACGATGAAGTTCCCATATACAGAGGTACCAACAGGCTCACTTGGACAGGGTTTGTCAGTAGGGGTCGGCATGGCAATAACTGCCAAATATCTTGACAAGACAGATGCGCGCACTTACGTGTTGCTTGGCGACAGTGAGATGGCGGAGGGAAGCGTGTGGGAAGCGATGGAGATAGCCACACACTACAAGCTCGACAATCTCGTGGCTATTCTTGACGCAAATAGACTGGGCCAGAGAGGTGAGACGCTCCATGCCCACAATCTCGAGGTGTTTGAAGATAAAGCAAAGGCATTTGGCTGGTACCCAATAGTGATAGATGGGCATAATATCGAGCACATTGACGCAGCCTACAAAACAGCATTTGACATAAAAGACAGACCCACCATGATAATAGCCAAAACCTACAAAGGCAAAGGTGTGTCGCGCCTTGAGGATATGGAAGATATGCATGGGGTCGCGGTAAAAGAAACCGATCTTGCAGCCATATTACTTGAGGTAGGAGCAAAGGACATAAAGGAGACATTTGATCTTGCCAAACCAAAAAGCCGTAAAAGTACCAAGCAAATCATACAAACAAAAGTATCGTCAAAATACGAAGTGGGTGACCAAATTGCAACTCGTGAAGCCTACGGAGAGGTCATTGGAAATCTGGCTAAATCAAATACTGATATCGTCGTCCTTGATGCAGAGACAAGCAATTCCACGTTCGCAGCAATTGCCAAAAAGGATAGTCCAGAGCAATTTTTTGAGATGTATATCGCGGAGCAAAATATGGTTGGTGTTGCAGCAGGTATGGCTAGACGTGGCAAGATACCATTCATCTCAACATTTTCTGCGTTTTTGACTCGCGCCTATGATCAAATACGCATGACTGCATATGGATATGGCAACGTGAAGATAATTGGCTCTCATGCTGGCGTATCAATAGGTGAGGATGGAACATCCCAAATGGGGCTAGAGGATATCTCGATGATGCGAAGTGTATTTGGGAGTACCGTGCTTTATCCTTCAGATGGTAACTCCACCATGAAATTGGTTGAGGCTGTGGTGGAGCACAATGGCCTGACATACCTTCGCACGACCCGAGGCAAAACAAAGTGTATTTACGACAAAAAGGAAACCTTTCCTATTGGTGGATGCAAGGTGCATAGATTTTCTGGAGATAAACCTGAAGTAGTTGTAATTGCAGCGGGCATCACTCTTCATGAAGCTCTAAAAGCACAAAAAATGCTATTTGAAGAGGAAAGAGATATGCTCGTTGTTGATTTGTATAGTATCAAACCCATTGACACAAAAACGCTGCTTGAAGTAACAAAAGACGCGAAGAAGATAATCGTAGTTGAAGATCATTTTGAGGAAGGTGGAATAGCAGAAGCTGTAAGATCTGCTATAGGAAATGAGAGGAGTCCTATCATCTCGCTAGCTGTTCGCAAGATGCCACAAAGTGGCAAACCTGCAGAGCTTCTTAATTATGAAGAAATAAATAGTGAATCCATAAAGAAAGCAGTTCTTGGATAAAATATACTTTTATACTAATCTTCGTGGTTGTCCTCTCGTACCAAGCTCCCTATTGATATTTGGTGTCAATAGTATAGTATATAAGTAGTACTTGGATTGTTGCCAGAATCTGAATATCATTTCAGATGAATTGTTTATTTTGGCGGCAGTTTATTTTATATATTTTTCTATTTTAATATTTTGGTATGGACAAATATCTAACAAATTCGAAAAAGCTCTGGAAGATCGGATCAACCGAATTCAACACACAATACTTTGATTACGACAACGACGGCAACCTCATAATAAAAGAGGGTAACAATGTCTACAACGTCAACTACCTCGCCGAAAAACTTGGAACACCGCTAGAGATATTTTTGCCATTTGTTGTCGAAGAGAGAGTCGAGGATCTACTTGATATCACAAATGCGCTCATCAACACTATACAGTACAAAGGCAAGTTCCACTATCATTATCCCATGAAAGTGAACCAAAATAAGGAAGTTGTTATGGCACTTATAGGAGAAGGCGCGAACATCGAAACTTCTTCCTATAACGAGCTATGGCTTGTGAAGAAGATGCTCGAGCAAGGCAACTTCAACCCAAACATTAGGATAATCTGCAATGGCCCAAAAACAGACAAATACATGATCTTGATTGACGAGCTCCAACACAGAGGACTCAAGATTCTTCCTGTCATCGAAGGTCCAAATGAGCTAAAATTCCTCCAGTTCTCGAGGTACGATGTGGGTATAAGACTTGACATGCAGGTTGAGGCTGGATCTAGGTGGAACAAAGCTATTGACAGATTCGGCTTTGCCAAAGACGAGCTCCTAAAGCTTGGCGCCTGCAAGAACCTCAAGATACTCCACTACCACATAGGTTCACAAATCGAAAATGCCAACGATATGATAGAGCCACTAAAGTATGCACTTGAAGTCTACTTTGAGCTCAAGAAGAAAAACCCCTCACTTGATACTCTAAACATTGGCGGAGGTATGCCAATTCCTTATGAAAGAAAGTCTGGCACCTCGCTTGAGAAGATGCTTACAAAGATCTTTGAGACCATGAAGGAAGAATCAGACAGACTTGGCATGCCACATCCCAATCTCATATGCGAATGGGGGAGATATATGATAGCTCCTGCTCAACTGACCGTATACAAAGTCATAGACACAAAAGTCATAAACCACAGCAAGTCACCTGCAAAGAAATGGTTTGTGATAGATGGTAGCTTCATGAATGACATACCAGATATGTGGGGAGTGGATCAGAAATTTATGATTGCTCCAACCAAAGCCACAAAGGAAGACGAACCTATGGTGGACGTGTGGCTAGCTGGTTCAAGCTGTGATTCTGATGACATATACAAGGGGTTTGACAACAAGATGACTTTCCCGGACTATGAGATATCTGAAGAATCAAAGCCATACTATCTAGTCGTATTTGATACTGGTGCATATCAGGATCCACTTGCGTCACACCACTGCATGCTCTCATCACCCGCAAAAATAATTATCCAAAATGGACATATTATGATACTTCGCAAACGCGAGTCGGCTGATGATGTGGGCAAGTTCTTTGGGTGGTAATAAATTACAAATATATACTAAACTATGAGCACGCTACCAATCACAAACTTTATCCTAAAAAACTTCCAGAACTTCAACGCTAGAGCAACCAAAGATGCCACAAAATCCTATTACAAACATATAAGTGATGGTGGCAAGATGTTTTGGGCTGTCGCGGGAGCAATGTCTAGCGCGCAGCTTGGTATAGTCATGGCAGAGGCTATAAGGCAAGGTCTCATCCATGGACTGTCGGTGACTGGAGCAAATCTTGAGGAGTCACTCTTCAGACTTGTGGCACATACTCACTACAAAGATTTCCCTGAATACAGATACTTCACAAAAGACGATGACACAAAAATACTCGAAAATAGAATGCGTAGGGTGACAGATACAAGTATCCCAGAAGACGAGGCTTTTCGCGCCGTCGAGAAGTATATTGTGCCGATGTGGAAGGACGCCACAAAAAATGGCACAAGGAGATTCTGGCATGAGTACTTCTATGAGCTAATACTAAAGCTCGACCCAAAGATCTTCGAGGGCAATCCTGATGAGTGCTGGCTACTTGCTGCTGCAAAAGCAAACCTACCAATAGTAGTGCCTGGACACGAAGACTCAACATTTGGCAATATTTTTGCCTCGTATGTGAAAAGTGGCGAGTGTTCACCATCTATCGTAAAATCTGGCATAGAATATATGGCAGCATTTTATGATCAGTACGAAGTGCTATCAGAAGGTAAGGGTATTGGATTTTTCCAGATAGGCGGAGGTATAGCCGGCGACTTCCCAATATGTGTCGTGCCGTCTATCAAGTACGACCTCCAAAAACCTGTAAAACCATGGGCATACTTTTGTCAGATATCTGATTCGACAACGTCGTACGGTTCATATTCTGGAGCGACACCAAACGAGAAGATTACCTGGGACAAACTAACGAAAGACACACCTATGTTTGTGATCGAGTCTGACGCCACCATAGTCGTCCCACTCATGCTCACATCACTACTCGAATGTGTGACTAATAAGGACGAGGCGGCCCAATTATTTTCTTGAAAATATGATAAAGTCAATCGTAAACTGTGAAAAAATGACCGATGCTGACATCGTGATCTTGCAGGCCCCATATGAACACACAGCCTCGTCTCGCAAAGGTACCAAGTTTGGCCCAGAAAAAATAATTGAGTGTCTTGAAACAAAACTTGAGTTTTTTGACAGAGATTACAAAGTCGAGCCAAACGCTATAATAAAAGTGGCAAAGTCGGAGGCTATCAATATGGACGCAATGACGCCAAATGAGGCACTTGAACATGTAATGGGTATAAGTAAGAGTGTAATAAGTGAAGGGAAATTTCCTTTGCTTTTCGGTGGCGAACACTCTGTGTCACTGGGGCTTCTTACAGCACTTTCTGTGAAATATGATCCACATGATGTGACCATTCTTCAGATAGATGCACATTGCGATCTGCGCAGTGATGACGGAGATTATAGCGACGAGCCGTCAAATCTCGCTCATTCTTGCGTCTTACGTCGCGCACATGAGCTTGGATACAGGCTGGTGCAAGCAGGAATAAGAACATATTCCAAGGAAGAATATGAATATTTTTCTGATCCAAAAAATGACATCAGAACATTTGAGTGGGGGGTAAAAAAACACGAATTGAACACTATTCTGGATGCAATCAAAACAAAATACCTATACATCACGATAGATGTAGATGGATTTGACCCGGCCTACATGCCAGGTACCGGTACACCTGTGCAGGGTGGTCTTGAGTGGTGGTATGGCTTGAATCTTATCAAATCAGCTGTAGACAAGCATGAACTGATCGGCGCTGATATTGTCGAAGTATCCCCTATGACAGAATCAGTTCTGACAGAATATGGTGCTGCACAGATAGCTTATGACATGATATCGCACAAGTTTGCTAGCCGTATTAAAGAAGCTACACAATTAGTGTCATAGTGAGCCTGTCAAATCTATGACGCGTCATGTTTCGGCAAGCTCAACATGACAAAAACTGCATAATCTATCGTGAAATAATTGACTAGTTGTCGATTACGACTATCTTCGCCTTCGGGAAAAAGTTGAAAGTCGTAGCGTGTGCTGCAGAGTATGCACCCATCACTGGACTCACGAGTATATCCCCAAGCTCCATCTTCGGCATCATGATATTCGTATACGACACATCGATACTGTCGCATGTTGGACCTGCAATCGTACTAATGTGTTTCTCCACATCCGGGTTCTCAAGCTCTTTCAGTGAGAAGATAAGATAGTCGGCGTGATCAAATAGTTTGCCAGAATAGCTGCCATAGAGCCCGTCATCAAGATAGTAATAATCCTGACCGTTTCTTTTCGCTCTACCCATGACTGACGAAAAGAGTGTCATGCTAGGGCCCGTGATGAAGCGTCCTGGTTCTGAATATATTTCTTTGTCTGGGAAAAAATCATCAAGAGCCTCAACGATAGGTGCCACAAAATCTTCAATGGGCATGGTGGGTGATATATAAGTGACAGGGAAACCACCTCCTATGTCGATTATGTTTAGATGTATACCGATGTCACTTGCTTTATCTACAAGCTCTTTTGCAAATGTAATTGCCTCTATGTGTTTGGCTGGAGTTCCCATTTGACTACCTACGTGGAAGGATAGTCCTGCGACGTCGTAGCCCATATCTTTCGCTTTCTTCAGCATATCAAAGCTCTCATTTGGCAATATGCCAAATTTGGCTGATAGATCACACTGTGCCTGACTATTTGGGAAGCTCAAGCGGAGAAGTACCTTAATCTTGTCTTTATTCTTAATATGCTTCTCAAATTCGTATTCGTTATCAAAAACGAAAGTGTTTGTGCCATAAGACAGAGCATGATCAATGTCTGATGGTCGCTTGATGGGATGAGTATGTATAGTGCGCTTTGCATCTATCCCAAGACCTTTGACAAGATCCACTTCGCTACTTGATGCGAGATCAAAGTATCCATCAAGATCTCTGACAGCCTTTATGATCTCCTCATGTGGCATTGGCTTTAGGGCAAAATGATGCTTCACACGTGGCATGAGTCTCTTCAGAGTCGAATATTGCTCACGAACTGTGGCTATCGAAAGAACATACATAGGACTCCCATGTATCTTGACGTATTCCTTTATTTTGTCGGCTGGATATTTTTTGATGATTTTACTGGCTTGAGTTCTACGCCAGCTATCCAGGTCTGGAGCTGACTGTGGGTTTGGGTCTGACTGAAGGGGTGTGGACACTTTCTTATTGTTTTTTGAAATTGATAAAAGGCAAAAGAAAAAGTATTACTACTACTTTCACTCTTACTTTTTGTCAAAATCTAGTGAGCGGGCGAAGGCTCAACTTGCTCTTGTCAATGCGATAAGCAGTGGCTTAGAGCGAGTTAGTCCAGCGTCAGCTGGCTCGCGAATCTAGTGAGCGGGCGAAGGGAATTGGACCCTCTGTCTTCTCCTTGGCAAGGAGACGTTTTACCGGTAAACTACGCCCGCAATTTTATATTTAATACTATGGCCCTCCTGATTTCGGGCGTGTCTCTTAGCAGATTTTCGCTGCGAGTCACGCACTCAATCTTAGGAAGGGCACAAGAAGCAGTATTTCCTCACTCATTCGGAAACTGCTTCTAGTGTGCCAAGAGCGTGAGTCGAACACGCATCTGACGCTCTTCAGGCGCCCGCCGTGACCACCTTGGCTATCTTGGCTATCTTGGCTATCTGTTCCAGAAATCGTATTGTATCAAAAAATATAAAACTAAGCCCTTGTGTTTGTTAGGCAGCCCTCCACAACTTAGCTTGCGCCTTAGCAGATTTCAGCTGCGGCTTAAGCTGCGTTTGTCGGAGGGCACAGAAATCGTAGTTCTTCTCCGTCCAATGGACGGATCAGAAACGATTTCTAGTGTGCGTCAGCATGGAATCGAACCATGGACCCCCATTTTATAAGAATGGTGCTCTACCACTGAGCTAATGACGCATGAAAGCGACATAGTATTATATATCTAAATTCTAGATAAAGAGAAGGTTTTTTGTTATTTTTTTACTTCAAAATCCAGGTGTTCGAATGTCATATGAGACACATTCTGAAGCGCAGTCGACTTATCCCAACCATAAACATCCATATACACAGGAAGAAGGCCCCCTTCATATCTTCTGGCCCCAGAAAGAGGTAATTTATTAGCGACTCTACTTATCTCGTCAAGACTGGTGGTCTCAATCTCAATATATGGCTTGAGTCCTGGCCAGATATCTATACATATCTCTGCTTCTTTTATCTTCCAAGTCTCACGTTTGCTTTCTTGATAGTTGGTTTGTTTCAATCCAATTAGTTTGAGCAGAAATACTGTATTATCAAAATCACTGACACTCACAACAAGCTCTCTTTGATGAAGATGTCCCTTCTTCTCGTCAGCATAATCTTTTGCACTGAATGTGATCTTATCACCCTCATCTCTTACCCGAATATAAGCTATGGGCAGCTGCGGATTGTCTCTTGCGTCAAAGACAGTGCGTTTCATTAGCCGCATTGGAGAAATACATTCGGCTCCCATTTCGCTTAGACTT
>CAZATL010000010.1:0-2029 GCA_964488055.1 uncultured Gammaproteobacteria bacterium
AATATGAAAACTACACTATTTATTGTTCGACATGGTCAAAGCCTGATGAATGTTTTGAGGAAGGTCCAAGGAGACAAAAACGATTTAGAAAATAGCCTATCAAAACTAGGCGTAAGTCAGGCTGAAAACTTGAGAAATGAACTAGCAAATGTCAATTTTGATATTTGCCACACATCTCCTATCGCGAGGGCCATAGAGACAACAAAGATTTTTGTAAAAGAAAAAGGTATTCAAGTGATCGAGAATCCAATGCTAAGGGAAAAAAGACAGGGAAGTATGATAGGTCTTGATGTGAGTACTCATGTCGCAAAGTATCGCAATTGGGAAGACATTACGGAGGATGAGAGACTGGATTACAAGCTAGTACCAGACGAAGAGAGCCAGAGGGAACTCCGCTCGAGGGCTATAGAGGTGCTTACTGATATCGCTGTCGCAAATATTGACAAAATAATACTTGTAGTCACGCATGGCGGATTCATGCGATCAGTTTATACATACCTTGAGAATAAAACATTCAAAGAAAATAGATGGAGATTCGACAATTGTGGATACATGAAGCTAGACTATGACAACAGCAAATTTGTGATTGCAGAGACTGTCAGATTGAGAAATATTACTAGAGGTGAATTTTTTGGATTATCATGACAAATAACGATCTTGATTTCGATTACAAGTTTGGTTTTTCGATGCCTGAGGTGTCTGTATTTAAGACGCAAAAGGGTATTAGTGAAGATATCATCAGATCAATCTCACAGGTGAAGAGTGAGCCTGCCTGGATGACTGAGAAAAGAATACATGCATACAAGATATTTGAGAAGATGAAACTCCCGAAATGGGGGCCAAGTCTTGCAGAAATTGACTTCCAAAACCTATTTTACTATCTTAGACCCACCGACAAACAAGCTACCTCCTGGGAAGACTTACCAAGCGAGATAAAAGAAACTTATGACAGGATAGGAGTACCGGAGGCTGAGAAAAGATTTTTGTCTGGTGTTTCTGCCCAATACGACAGTGAAGTGGTATATGAAAGTGCACAAAAAGAACTAAAAAAGCAAGGTGTCATATTTTGCGATATGGGTATGGCTGTGAAACTGTACCCAGATATTGTAAGGAAATATTTTGGGACACTCATACCCCCCAGTGATAATATGTTTGCTGCGCTAAACAGTGCAGTGTGGAGTGGGGGTAGCTTTGTATATGTTCCAAAAGGCGTGAAGGTAAAACTACCACTTCAGGCATACTTTAGGATAAACTCTGAAAGATTTGGACAGTTCGAGAGAACACTAATAATCGCCGATGAGGGATCATCTGTCCATTATATAGAAGGTTGTACAGCTCCAGTTTATAGCTCAGATTCACTTCATGCTGCAGTAGTCGAGATATTTGTGATGGAGGGAGCAAAGGTGAGATATACGACAGTCCAGAACTGGAGTAAAAATGTATATAACCTGGTCACAAAAAGATCTCGTGCCCATAAGAACTCACACATGGAATGGGTAGACTGTAACATAGGAAGTAAGATCACCATGAAATATCCCTCAATTTATCTGGTCGGAGAGGGAGCAAAAGGGGAGGTCCTATCTATTGCGCTTGCAGGTGAGGGGCAGATACAGGACGCTGGTGCGAAGATCTATCATATGAGTCCAAACACTACCTCAAGAGTGGTAAGCAAATCTATAGCAAAAGGAACTGGTCGCACTTCATATAGAGGTCTTGTACACGTATCGCCTGCAGCACATGGTAGCAAGGTATATGTGAGTTGTGATGCCATGCTTGTGGGAGACAGCGCAAGGTCAGACACTTATCCTGACATGAATATCGCAGCAACAAACGTCGAAGTGCAGCACGAGGCGACAGTTGAGAGACTTGGTGAGGAGAAACTTTTCTATATTAGGTCGAGAGGGATTCTTCAGGCGGAGGCGGAGGGGCTCCTAGCTAACGGATTCATTCAGCCTGTGTCTAGAGAAATACCTCTTGAGTACTCAATAGAGCTAAATAGACTGATAAATCTCGAGATGGAAGGAAGCGT
>CAZATL010000010.1:2129-8626 GCA_964488055.1 uncultured Gammaproteobacteria bacterium
CTTGACAATGTATCTGGAGTATTCACTTTCGATATTGAGACAGAAGGAGTAAAACTAGATATATTTGGAGTATATATTGGCAAAACTAGTGAGAAATATCAAGTCCATACAATACAGCATCACAAAGCACCAAACACGTGGTCTAATTTGCTTATAAAAGGTGTGTTTGAGAGTGCTTCCCAGTTTGCATATAAAGGGCTTGTTCGTATTGATCTAAACTGCAATGGTAGCCATGCATATCAGAAGAATCAAAATTTACTTCTCTCAAATAATGCTAAGGTGAGTTCGGAACCCGATCTTGAGATAATGTCGCCAGACGTTTTTTGTACACATGGTTCGACGACGGGAGGTATCCCTAGCGACCAGATCAACTATATGAGAAGCAGAGGTCTGACAGAGCTAGATGCACTACATATGTATAAAAAGGGGTTTTTAGGTGATGTCCTTGAGAAATACGAAAGAAGTACTATGATAAACGAGTAGTAAGCATAAAAAAATACATATGATAAGCTCGAAATGGAGAAATGACTTTCCAATCTTTGGTGTGGAGGCGAATGAGAGTATGATCTACTTAGATTCTGCAGCTACAACTCTCAAGCCACAAGTTGTACTAGACGAAATGCAAAAATATTACAGTCAGTACACTGCCAATATCCATAGAGGTTTATACCCAAGTTCAGTCAAGTCATCTGAAGCATACGAAAGAACAAGAGTGACTGTTGCAAATTTCACAAATGCTAGAAAGAGTGATGAGATAATTTTTGTAAAAGGAGCAACAGAAGGTCTTAATCTACTCGCTCATTGTCTTAGTCAGATAGTACCAAAGAATTCCGAAATTCTGACAACTATAGTAGATCACCATGCAAACTTCGTACCGTGGCAGCAGGTCGCCATATCAAATAAACTCAAATTTGGCGTAATTACCTTTAATCCGCTTGAGGTGTCTGAAGAACAGTTGCTTCAGAATGTAAGAGATTCTGTCACAAGTGATACATCGGTTTTTGCGTTTCCGTACGTGACGAATGTGTTTGGTGTTGAGCTGCCTGTCAAAAAGATGGTCAGTATAGCCAGACAAATCAATCCTGACATAATCATCGTAGTAGACGCATGTCAAGCTGTACAGCATCTGAAGATCGATGTACAGGATTTGGACGTGGACTTTTTTGTATTTTCTGGGCACAAGATATTTGGGCCAACAGGTGTCGGTGTGGTATATGGTAAGTATGAGCATCTTGTTAGAATGCCACCTTATCAATATGGTGGAGATATGATAGAGGAAGTAGCAATAGAAAAGACCACATTCAAGAATCCGCCTACTAAATATGAAGCAGGTACGCCACCAATAGGTGAGGTAATTGGTCTCGGGAGTGCGATTGAATATCTTACGACCATTAGCCAAAAGGAAATGCATAGATATAGCAACAGTCTGCGAACTTATGCAGAGGAGCAAATGAAGATGACTCTTGGTGAATCTGTCGAGCTATATAGATCTGCACATTTACCACAGTCTTCAGTGTTGTCATTTAATATCAAAAATTGCCATTCTCATGATATTGCACAGATACTTGGCGACAAAAATGTGTGTATAAGAGTGGGTCATCACTGCGCGCAGCCACTCCATACATACCTCAACATCCCCTCTACTTGTAGAGCAAGCTTTTCCATATACAATACGTCTTCTGATATAGATATATTTATTAATTGCCTAAAAGAGGCAAGAGATATATTGAGTTAGTTGTAAAACTATCATGAGCATCTATAACGATAATTTGATGGATCACTATCGTAGCCCACGCAACTATGGGTGTGGTAAGTGTCAGACAAACTGCGTATCCCACATGCACAACCCTTCATGCGGGGACAAGATACTATTGAAACTAAACATGATAGACGGAAAGATAAATGATGTGTGCTTTGAGGGGTATGGGTGTGCGCTCTCAACAGCATCTGCGTCAATGTTGACTGAGCGCATAAAGGGCATGACACGTGATCAGGCAGAGAATCTCACCTTACATGATATAGTCAAGCTTCTTGATATCGAGGTCAGCTCAGCTAGATCAAAGTGTGCAAGTCTTCCGCTTGAGGCATTGCACGAAGCCCTTAAATCGCAGATATAATGCCATGTCTTTCTTATTAATACACTTCACATACGTAAACAATTATGTACAATGTTTTAGCTTAATAAAATATCAAAATTACTAAAGTACATATGGCGATGTCATGGAAAATATCGGGCGAGGCAGGATTTGGCATAACTACAATAGGACTGACTTTTGTAAAGTTTGTGGCTAGACATGGACTCACTATTTGGTCATATGCGGAGTACCCAAGTCTCATAAGAGGCGGTTTCACCACTTTTGAAGCTTCGATCTGCAAAGATCCGTATCGTACCCTGAAAGACAATCTTGATATACATATTTGCCTTCGTCAGGATGGCTATGATAGAGATGCACAAAGAATAACTGATACATCAATCATTTTGTACGACAAGGATACTGTCAAAATAAATGAGTCGAGCCTTACAAAAGGGATTTTCATACCTGTACCATATAAAGACATAAAAGCGAAATACAAAGCACCCCAAGTGATGGTTAATACAGTATCAATTGGTGCCACTATTGCGCTTTTTGGATGGAGCATTGACTCATTTTGTGAAATGCTGGCGGAAGAGTTTGCAAGAAAGGGAGACGACGTCATTGCATTCAATCAAACACTCACGAGGTGTGGATATGACTACATCAAAACTTACTTCCTAAATGTGGGAGCTGATTACCTCGAGTCAAAGGTCCAAAGCTTGCTTGATGCTAGTGTTCCAGGGCTCGGCAACTACAAATATGGGGGTAAAAACGACTCAAAATACATAACGATGACAGGTAACGATGTATTTTCTCTAGGCAGCATGCTAGCTGGCATGAGGGCATATTGTGCATATCCCATGAGCCCCGCATCAACAGTACTTACCACGCTAGCAAGCTGGGCCAAGAAAAAAAACATTGTGGTCAGGCATACAGAAGATGAGGTAGCTGCAATAAATGAGGCGCTTGGATTTGCTTTCACTGGTGCGAGATCCTCGGTTGGGACATCAGGAGGGGGTTTTGCGCTCATGGTAGAGGGTCTGTCATATGCCGGAGTTGCAGAAATTCCCATAGTCACATACCTTGTTCAGCGACCAGGACCAGCGACTGGGTTGCCCACGTGGACTGGGCAGGGAGACTTACTCTTCGCTGTTCATGCAGGGCATGGTGAGTTTATGAAAATTGTTATATCACCAGGGGACAATGAAGAGATGCTTGAGCTCTCTTCCCAGGCATATGACATGGCTGATGTATTTCAGACCCCTGTCATTGTGGTTTCAGACAAACTACTTGGTGAATCACTTTCGACAATTAGTAAGCAGTGGTATGACGAATATGCATCACAGTATTCTCCAGACAGAGGAAAGATCAAGTCCACAGTAGCGACGCCATATTTGAGATACGCTGATAGTCCAGACGGAATATCTGATTTCCTCATTCCTGGAGTTCAAAAGGATGTTTTCTGGCAGGCAAATTCTTATGAACACGCAGAAGACTCGCACACGACAGAAGACGCACTTGTAACGACCAAGCAAGTAGAGAAAAGAATGAGAAAGATATCTACATATTTATCATCAAAATACTACAAACTTCCCCATATCTTTGGAGACCTAGCGACATCTCATGTGACTTTTGTCTCGTACGGTACGAATAAACATACAATATTGTCAGCAATAGAGACGCTTGTAGCGAGTGGTGTGAGCGCATCATATGTCCACTTCACTCACTTGTTTCCGCTTGACGTTGACAAAGTCGCAAATATCCTGGGTAATGCGAAGCGACTTGTGTTTGTCGAAAATGGGGCAGTTGGTCAACTGCCCAAGCTGCTTCAGCAAGAAGGATGTCTAAAATCAAGCTACGAATTGCTTCTGAAGTATGATGGCAGGCCTATTTTGCAGTCTGACGTTGTAAATTTCATCAAAACCAAATGATAAACTGCAAATTTGATGACGGAAACGAAGCATCATTGCGACATGTCACTGCTGATGTGATTGTGTATGTTGAGGACAAAGTTCTTCTTGTAAAAAGGTCCATGAAGGTGTCAACAGAACCCGGCAAGTACTGTCTGCCAGGCGGATATCTTGATAGAAACGAGTTTCTGACAGAGGGTGTAATAAGAGAGGCAAAGGAAGAAACAGGGTATCAGATCGAAGACCCGCTCCTATTTCATATACGAGATTATCCAGGTAACGTAAAAGACAACGATAGACAAAATGTCTCATTTACTTATGTAAGCACAAAAGCCCAAAAGGTGTCAGAAGCTGTAGATTGGGACTCCGAAGAGTCTATCTGGGTACCACTTGATTCAGTCGACAAAATGAGGGATCTCATAGCTTTTGATCACTGGCATATCCTAAACGCATTTGCCAAGTATCAAAAGGAAGTCATTGATGTTCCGGTGATGAATGCATATCTTAATTTCGCATAAAAGAACAATGGATAACAAAATAAATACTCTGGTAAAAGATCTTTCTGGATTCATACCTACCTGGTGTCCAGGATGTGGCAACTTCGGCATAGTAAGATCTATTCGACTTGCACTCGCCGAAATGGATCTATCGCCTGACAAAGTGTTTATAGCCTTTGACATAGGATGTTCTGGTAATATGAACGACTTCCTAAATGCTAACAGTATGCATACACTGCATGGTAGATCTATAGCCTCGGCTATAGGTATGAAACTTGCAAGACACGATATGCCAGTAATTGTAATTGGTGGAGACGGCGGGATATATGGTGAGGGTGGGAATCACTTCCTCCATGCTTGTCGTGGTAATCACGATATAACAGTCATAGTTCACGACAACATGGTATATGGTCTCACAAACGGCCAAGTAGCACCAACCGCTAATAAGGGTTATGTCTCACGCTCGACACCAGGTGGTATGGTAGAGGTGCCAGTTAATCCACTTGCACTGGCCATAAGTCAAGGCGCCACATTTGTAGCTCAAACATTTGCAGGCGATGCCAAGCATATGACAGAGATGATAAAACTAGCTACCTTGCACAGAGGTATGGCTCTTGTCAACATATTACAGCCTTGTGTTACTTTCAACAAGATCAATACATATCAATATTTCATGGAAAAGTCGTATAAAATTGGCGATAACCATGATCCCACGTCTGTCAAAGATGCCCTCATTTTGTCCCTTGAGACTATTTCTGAGAAGTTTCCACTCGGCGTTTTATATCATGATAACCTGACCAAACCATATCATGAATGTGTACCAGCGCTGGGAGATAAGCCACTTGCCTTACTTGATTACAAACCAAGCGCACAAGACAGCGAAGGCTTAATCGGAACATACCAGTAATCTGGGATATTATCACGGTGCAATATAAATATAGGCTAAAATTGGCAGTAAATGTTGAGGTGTGATAGTGTTTCATACAACTAATTTAGGTTGTCGTATCAGCATAGACTTTGATTGCAAGATGATAGTCGTGAATTAGCATGATCTATCGCAATTACTATATACAATAGAGACTTGGTTTATACAACAGATTTATTCAAGTCTCAACAAAAAGTTAATTCACTTATTAGTTGACAGCTAGCAGACTGACTGTTATACTGCTAAAATATATGGAAAATCCAAACATCTTGTCAAATCAATCTATTTACCCACTTTTGCCTGTTTTAGATACTGTTATTTTGCCATCATGTGAGTCGGTTTTAATCGTTGGTAGGCAGAAAAGTCTTGCAGCCCTGAACCAAGCTATACAGAAAGATAACAAAATAGTCATTGTGACTCAAAAGAGCACAAAAGAATCTCCTGATATTTCGGATTTATTTGGTTTTGGAGTCATAGCACAGATTGAGAGAGTTAATCCTGGGGAGAAAGGCGAGACACAGATACTCGTGAAAGGGTTAGAAAAGATAGCCCTGATTAATTTGACAAAAAGCGAACCATATATGGAGGTATTGGTGCAAAAGTCTGATGAAGTACTCTATGATGACGCAGAAACACAAGCGCTAGTGCATCATATTGCAGGTGAGCTGAAAAGGGCAATAAACATGGGCAAAACACTCGATCTCAATTTCATGATCAATGTCTTATACATTAATAATGCCTACACTTTCTCATATCAGGTGCTTTCGGTACTTGAAATGAAGCTTGCGGAGAGACTAAAGATATTTCAAGAACCTGACCTAAAGAGGAGGTTGGTCGAAGTGTCGGAAAAGATCGCAGACGAAATAAAGATACTCGAAATAGAACAAAACATATCAAAAAAAACGAGTGAGAAAATCGATGACAACATGCGAGAGACAATATTGCGTGAGAAAATGAAAACGATTGAGGAAGAGCTAGGCTCAAAACCATCAGATAAGCCCGACAGGGACCTTCGCGAGAAAATGAAAGCTGCAAAACTCCCGAAAGAGGTTGAGGAAAAAATAAATAAGGAGCTGAAGCGCCTTGAGCA
>CAZATL010000010.1:8726-16433 GCA_964488055.1 uncultured Gammaproteobacteria bacterium
ATAGACAAGATAGGTAATGACTATAGAGGTGATCCAGCTTCAGCACTTCTTGAGCTTCTTGATCCAGAGCAAAACAACTCTTTTGAGGATCATTACCTTGAGCTGCCATTTGATATGTCTGAAGTATTCTTTATTACAACAGCCAACCAACTTGATACCATACCACCTGCTCTCCTTGATAGGCTCGAAATCATCCACTTTGCAGGTTATACAGAGGATGAAAAGGCAAATATTGCCAAAAAATACATCATCCCAAAGCAAATGAAAGCACATGCAGTAAAAGACGACAACATAAGCATATCAGATGAGTCAGTCAAATCTATCATTAGGACGTACACCAGAGAGGCTGGAGTCCGGAATATGGAACGCGAGATAGCAAATCTATGTCGCAAGATAGCGACCTACGTTGTCGAGAAGGTGGCATATGATCATACTATCCTACCAACCCACCTACAAAAACTACTTGGTTTACCAAGGTACATGAATCAGGTGGTAGAAGATGTCGACTACATCGGTATCTCAACTGGTCTTGCCTGGACTCAATCGGGGGGAGACATACTATTTATTGAGGTTACGACAATGCCTGGTAAGGGCAATCTTACGCTCACGGGCAATCTGGGCGACGTGATGAAAGAGTCATGTCAGGCGGCGCTGTCTTATGTCAGATCTCATTATGAAGATTTTGATCTTGCTAAAGACTTATTTTCGAAAATTGACATACACGTACATGTACCAGAAGGAGCAACGCCAAAAGATGGTCCTTCAGCAGGCGCAGCTATAACAACTGCCCTTGTGTCGGCACTTACCAAAAAGCCAGTTGATAAATACTTGGCCATGACAGGAGAGATTACCCTTCGTGGTAGAGTCACTGAGATCGGCGGAGTCAAGGAAAAGGTTCTTGCTGCCCACAGGGCAGGTATAAAGCGAATCTTGTTACCTTTTGAGAACAAGAAGGATTACGATGAGGATGTTCCAGAGAACGTCAAGGTTGGAATCAAGTTCGATTTTGTACAGAGGATTGAGGATGTTCTCGAGAAAGCACTACTACCCAGTAAAGCAAAAAGTACAAAAACGACCAGGAAGTAAGCATATCACTCGATTATATGAGCCTTTGTCTTATCTTGTGGACAAGACTGTAGACTTTGTATGGTAGCGGCATATATATGATGTCATAACTTCCTGCATATTCTACAAATTTTGTTCCGTATCCTGATTTGAATCTAGTGAATCCAGCCCAGGGATCATGCGGATCATAATCTTTTGCCAGACTGCCCCACATATCAAATTCGGTGCACCCAATATTTTTGGCGTACTCAATTGACTTCCACATAAGTAGGTTTGGAGCCATGGTCTCTCTGTGTGCTGTCGATGAGCCTCCGTAGACATAATACATTTTGCTTTTGTAGCTCCAAAGCTGATAGGCTGCAAGCGGAGTCCCTTCATAAAATGCCACAATGATATTAGTTCCCAGAGAATTGTCAGTTTTTGCCCCATGGAGCAAGCTCCAGATCGTCTTATGATAACTTTTTGTGTGTCCTCTATATCGCTGTCTTGCACATGTCTCAAAATATAGTCTTTCAAATATTTTGTAACCCTCATCATTGTTCATTATCATTATTTCTACACCCTTTTTTTCTGCTAGTTTTATGTTATACCTGGTCTTGTGGTGAAGTGATGATGTAAGATTGTCTACACTTCTTGTGATATCAAGAACCTGATTATGCTTTGTGAAAATTGGGTGTGAAGACTTGTGAAATGACTTTGGCAATTCAATAGAGGTTGACGCAAGTACATCAGGCTCGAGTTTCACAAAAATGACATTGTACTTCTTGAAGATCTTTTCTTGCATCGCTTCAAGCATGCAGTTGCTTGGAATGGTAGATTTGGGTACGTAGCCAATGTGGTATTTCGTGTGAGGGATCTTGTGAAGCGTCATAAGCATGACGCTCTTTATACTTTTCATATCACCCGCATACTCGATAAGGCCCTGGACAGTTATACCATGGCTCTTCCTTATGATTGCCCATTCAAAAGACTGCATAGGGTGATTTGCTATATCATTCCACTGCGACAAGTTGGCTGTTGAGTCGCTAAAATCAGTGATTTGAACAAATGACATATTTATGAAAGAATTGTTTCGAGCGTCTTTTTGGCGCAACTTTCCCATGAAAAATTCATGAGTTTTTTCTCGCCAGCTTCGACGAGTGTATGTCTAAGTGGTAAATCCGACTCTATCTTGCGAAGCTTGTCTAGGATGTCATTTGGGTTTTTGGGATCAAAGTAGAGAGCAGCACTGCCAGCCACTTCAGGGAGGCTTGATGAGTTGCTGCTGACAACTGGACAGCCAGCAGAAAAAGCCTCAAGAAGTGGTATTCCAAACCCTTCATATAGGCTTGGGAAAACCAAGCAAAGCGCCTTGCTAAGTAGTAGTGATTTGTCATTTTCGCTTACATACCCGACAAAGTGGACAACATGATCTATTTTCAGTTTTTTTGTAAGATCAAATATTTCCTGATACATCCAACCTTTTTTGCCAGCAATAACAAGTTTGTAATCGCTATGCTCCTTGTAAAGCATGGCAAATGCATATATGAGATTCCCAATATTTTTTCTTGGCTGGAGTGTCCCGATGTACAAAAAGTAGTGATATGGCTCAAGTCCATAATCAGTACCATTTATGAGAAATGTTTGTTTGTTGTCAGGTATCTTGCTCTGTGGCGTATACCCATTGTGTATAGTGACAATCTGGTTATCTGCTAGACCAAACACTTGTGTTACATCTCTTTTTGTGTTTTCGGATACAACTATGATCTTATGGGCTTTTGCGACAGCCTCTGCCGTCCATTTTTCGAGTTTATATCTGTCTTTCTTGAGGAATTCATTAGGGAAAAAAACATAAGCTAAGTCATGTATTGTTACAATAAGTTTGCATTTATTTGGCAGATATGGTGGAGCATAATGAGCCGGTGCAAAGTATGCGAAAAGGTCTATGGTCGGGCGTCCCAAAATCTTCCTAATCTTTTGCCAAAACTCATCAAAGATTATTCTTGTTGGAAGAAATACTTTTAGCCAAAGCATCGGGCCCCAAACAACCTTGTAGCGAAAATATTTGTTTTCTTTAGGCATATGAAGTAGTGGAGAAGACTTTAGGTAGACACAAAACCTAACATCCTGCGATGCATACTTCTTGAACTCATGAAGTAGCTTGAGAGTGTATACGGACACCCCGACAGTATTTTGGACATTTGCTTCGTTGCCATCAACTAGGATTAATTTCATATTTAGATATTATCAATCTCATCAATCATTTTATCAATATAAGTCGTCCAAGAAAATTTTCCCACATTTTTTCGCCCATTTGCAATGAGAGACTCAACGAGTTCAGGTGACATCACAATGGTGTGCATTGCATCTGTTATTGCCTTTTTGTCATGCGGGTTTATATATATTACCGATTTATCGTCCGCTATCTCAACGAGTGAAGATGTGTTGCTCAAGATGACTGGGCAACCAGCATACATTGCCTCAAGTGGTGGTATGCCAAAGCCCTCGTATATAGTGGGATAAACAAATGCTTTGGCATTTTTGTAAAGTGATCCAAGCTCTGTGTCAGACACAGTTCCTAGGAAATGAACGCCATCTCTTGCGAGTTGCTGCTCCGAAACATCCCAACCTTTTGGCCCAACTATAACTAGCTCAAAGTCGTTCATATTGTCTCGTTTTATGAGGTCACTGTAGGCATTTATGAGAAGAGGGATATTCTTTCTAGGCTCCAGTTTGCCCACGCTTAGAAAATACTTTTTTGGCAAAAATGGAAACTGCCAGTCTATCTCCTTGTTAGGTGATATCTGCTCGATGCCGGGATAATTTACAATGGTCCTTGACTTAATACTAGGATAAAAGCTATGGAGGTCTCTTGCGGTTGATTCACTATCACAAACGATTAAGTCGCACTCACTTGTGACATACTCAAAGCGAGATTTTTGTGCTTCGAGTATAACAGGGTCGACAGTATCTGGGAATTTCATAAATATCAGATCGTGAACAATCGTTACTTTATGTTTAGCAACTCCAGCTGGAGGCTGTGTCCAGTCAGATGAGATAAACACATCACAATTTTTTACAGGATTTGGGATGAAGCTTCTAATGTTTCTTTCACCCCATAAATATGACAGCGCTCTTGGTGGTATGAACCAACTTACTATGTGTACATTGGCAAACTTTAACGCATGAGCGGTGATCTTTTCTGGTAGCTTATGATTAAGTGAAGAAAAAAACAAAAATATCTCGAAATTCTTCGCCTTGGGTGCGTGAAGTAGGTGCTTTACAAAGTCTGTCGTAAATCTGGCGACACCTGTTCCTTCATAAACGGACTGGGATACATCAATGCACACTCTTTTCATTTTCTTGAAATTAACTTACTGTAAGCCGATACAAGTGACGTCGTGATGCTGCTCCAACTGAAATTCTTTATAGCATTTTGGTATGCATTTTCAGCTATTTTTTGTTGTAGCTCCTTGTCATTTAGTAGTGTCAGAATCTTTTTTGAAAACGTGATTGCGTCTTCTGCGATCAAAACACTTTTCTCATCCTCAAGATACAAGCCTTCCGCACCGGTTGGTGTTGTTATGACCGGTGTTCTTGAGGCCATTGCTGTCAGTATCTTTAGTCTTGTGCCGCCAGGGCCAAATATTGGAGCAACAAAAATTGTTGCAGATTTGTAAATGTCATGCACAACTGAATTCTGGGCGTTTGTTAGATCGACTAGATGTACATTGTGGCATTCATATTTCTTGAAGTTCTCGGGAATATTTTGGCCTGCTATGATTATGCGGATATTATTCCTATCGCGGAAAACAGAAGGTGCAACATCATCAAGCAAAAATTTAGCTGCTTCAGTATTTTGTAACCATGAAAAATTCCCAACAAAAAGCAATGTTTCAACGTTTTCGTTGCTTCGGTTCTTTGGTTCTCGCACGAACATTTCATCACTCGCACCATTTGGTATGACAACTGGCGAAATATTTTCAGCTAGTGTGTGTATGGCTTGAGCATCGGCTTGTGATACTGCAGCTACAAGCTGTGCACGCTGCCAGTAGTATTTTTCCCAATATTTTAGCTTGTACGTATCAAGTCGAAGTGGATGATGAAGGAACCACGGTAGTTTGCTTATGAAATGCTTATAAACTCTATACTCAAGTGTCTGCTCAACTAGAAGTATGGGTGTGTCAGTCTTTGGTATATGAGGCATAACATAAAATGTTTCTGCATGTATTACATCAAATTTCTCACTTGCCAGTAGTTTGGTCACGGTATCTGCAGCCTCTTTTGAATAGTTTCTTACGATAAGAAATGGCAACGGCCCAAATACTGCCTTTATGATGTTTGAGAATGTCCAAGGTTTTTCTGCTCTTTTGCACAGATATACATCATCACAAAGAGTCTTCAAAGTCTGTGCATGGGACTTCTCTGCACTATTTTTGTAAAGAGATACCAGTGTGATTGTATGCTCTGATGATAGATTTCGGAGAAGATTGTATGTCCGTATCTGACCACCAGAGTTTGGTGGGTATGGCAGATATGGGGTCAACATTAGTATTTTCATAGCTTCAGAAGGACAAAGCGACTATTTTTGAAAACCACTTTTACGTCAAAATCTCTGATGTAGTTAGCCGCTGTTTCTTGGTTGTAGGTGAATATATAACTATATCCTTGATTTTTTAAGTTATCTGGCGTTGACGTAATTGCAGGTGAGCCTTTTCTGTCAAATGCAAAAAGTGCAGTTGTGTCTCCACCCGTATCAACAACTATCTTGTCGTTTTTGTCTGTCAGGCTCTGTACGACCTTTGCAAATTGAGGAATATCACTTAGTGAATAATAGTAATGTCTGACTTTGTCATATGATATAAACCAAGACGACACAAGTAGCGAAAATATGACAAAGTAAGAAGCTATGCTGTAGAAAATATTCTTTTGAGATTTTATAACATAATCTACACCAACTCCTAGCATGATGGCAAGTGTTGGGAGTATGAGTATCTGGTAGTATTCATGCTGAACATTACCTCCTTGGAAAGTAAAAAGATAGACAAGTGTAGATATGCCCATTAGGATATGGATGTGTTTTTTGGTTTGTCCGAGAATACCAATTAGTGCGATAGATGTGATGAATGATCCGAGTATAAGTATATTTATCCTTTCAAAAAATATCCATCTAAAGAATGCTGGCCTAAAAAATATTTCCTCAAGCCCAGATGAAGTATTCGTATGTGTGATAAGCCACTCTGATGATGGAATACCCTCTGGGAAGTTTTTGATATATTCCCTCCAGAAATAAAGCGGGAGTATAGAGAAGAGCGACATTACACAAATCGATACGATCTTATTTCGACTAACAGGCTTCTCAAAAGCAAGGAGAACCAGCGGTACAAGGCCATAGAATATCGCTGTGGGTTTTGTAAGTATGGCTAGAGAAAAAAATGCAAATGACAATGCTGCCTTAAGCCAAAATCGTTTCATTCTTGACTCTGCAATAGCAATAGAGATAAGTACAAGCGTCATTGCAAGAACTTCTGGGAGGACTGCTCTTGTGTAAAAAACGAAAAAAGGAAAAGTAGCAAATACAAGCGCTGATACCCATGCTGCTATATTACTCCTATCTCTTTTTGTAATGTGATAAATAAGTGTGACACTAATGCAGCTCAAGACTATGCTCACAAGCCTACCTGATTGCTCAATTGGAATGAACGGTAGTACTATCTGGAATATAGCAATAAGCGAGTTGTAGATTGGAAATTCGACCATTCTATATCCATTTGGATTTTCATGGCCTGACTGGAGTTTTGAGATGTCATCATATCTTGGGTGCAATAAGTCAAATCCATCTCTGACAAAGTTACGCGCCACTGCAAGCGTGTCCACCTGTCTCCAGCTGTGATACTCTATGATGGGTGTGTCGAATTTGAATAGTCTGAAAGCGATTGTGATAAATATTATTATGGCGACCGAAAATGTGATTTCCTTTGAAAATGGATGCCATTTCATTACAGGTAGACTATCTTCTTTCTGATTTTTCATATTGTCTCCAATTTGTGATTGTTTATGTATTCGCTAGCAGCTACAAATATCCCAGAAACTGTCCAAAATATAAAAGCCACTTTTGATGCCTCAAAGACATCAATAAGTACTGCGTTGGCAAGAAGAGCAAGTATCCCAGCTACATAAGCCATTCCAATTATGTAAAAGTGACCATCTCTTTTTGCTGCAGTAAAGACTGTCTTTGAGAAAAATATGATGATGTATAGGAACGTGAATGTGCCAAGAGCACCAACCTCCCCAATTAGTCTGAAATAGTCACCATCTGTGCTTTCGGTGATTGAGCTAACTCCTGTTCCAAATAACGGATTTTTCAGAAATGATCTGACTGCCCTTGGCCACTCTACTTGTGTACGGGTGGCGAGTGAGGTATCGCCAGCAATGACGTCTCTTGCAACAAATGACTGAAGTGCTTTGTACTTCTCGTCAACCAGCTTTCCAGCGTCCTCCTGGGACAACACTATTCCCCCCTTTCTCGCCTCTTCAACTTCCTTTTTTATAAGCTGGTCTTTGAGCTTGGTCTTATCATCCTCATTTACCTGTACGTTTGTCGCCGAGCCTTCTGATATAAACTGTGTGCCAGCTGGTAGCTCAAGGTTCGACACATCTTGA
>CAZATL010000010.1:16443-30380 GCA_964488055.1 uncultured Gammaproteobacteria bacterium
ATCGATTATGAGCGCCCCTGTTTGGACATTCTGGAAGACTCTCTTCTTCTGAAACATGTCCTTGAATCTGTCAGTCATATCTTGATTCAAGAACATTAGTCCAGCAGTGATGAATATCGTTACAATAAGAAATTTCCATTTTCGCGTATATACGAAGTATATGCCGAGTGAAAACCCAAATGCGCCAAATGATGCCCTCGATGCTGTTAGAACGAGTGTCAGAATGGCTAATACATATGTGATAGAGTTGAGCATTCGAGACTTATTTGTGATGACGAGGGCCGCTATTATTGGAAGTAAAAAAACTATATAAGCAGCAAGGTCATAATGTCCGGCGAATGTAGAGGAGACCCTTGACTCTGGGGTAAGATTTAAGAGGAATCCCTTTGCGAACTCGCTGTTCATAGTCTGAACTGCAGGAAAATCGAAAAATCTAAAGAAAAAATAAGCAATGTTTTTGATAAGTGGTACTTGAGAAGCAGAGTAGATGCTTTCGAAGAAGTCTCTGACAGGCTGGAAAGCAGCTGATGATTTTTGGCCAATTGCATATAGACAAACTACTAAGGTAACCCAAGATATGGTGTTTAGAAATTTTGAAACGAGTGAAAAGTCAAACTTCTTGTTGCGTAGTGAAGAGGTGACAACGCCAAAACTTATGAAAAATGGCATCATATACTGCACTCTTCGTCCAAAATGCAAGAAACCATTCTTCGGAAACTCTATGGTACGCGTAACAAATGTGCTCCAAAGATACGATAGTAGAACTGTCATCCAGAAAAGACCAAATAGTATAAGATAATTCTTTGGGATTGATACTTTTTTCCTCACTACCTGCACAACCAAAGCTATACCCATTATGACTGTCAAGAAGTCTTCCATTCTGATAGATATGTAGGTGTCGTCGATGTCTATGAGCGGAAATTTAGGATAAAGCGGGATAAAAATAAGGAAACATATGGTCAAAATAGACAAAAGATTATCATCAAGCATCTTTAGGATTGATTTTCGTGTATATACCATAGCAATATAGTTTAGGAATTGTCATTTACGATGTTGAGTGAGTTAGTGTATGTCTCAACAAGTGTAGGCCTTTTCAAGAGCTTACCTATGAGGATCACAAGGTGTGCTTTGAGGCGCAGTATTGATTGTACCATAGCTAGCTTAAGTGGGCCGTGGTGCTTCTTGTAGAGGTACAAAAAGCCGCGAAAGACCTGATATATCGGATATTGTTTGTTGCTTGAGGCTGACCCTAAGTGTACTATCTGGGCGCTTGGCGTGTACCAGACGGTCATTCCCTTCTTGCGAGCTCGATATAGAAGATCAATCTCTTCCATATACATAAATATCATCTCGTCAAATCCTCCAAGATCAAGAAAGCACTCCTTTTTGCAGATAAATGCCGCGCCAGACACCCAGTCTACTTGCATCCTTTTGTTTGGTGAGTATCTAGTGAACCCGAAGTGATCCCCACGCAGGAAAAGTGCACCAAGAATGACGGGAATTGAGTAATATGGGCCACATGATGCTTGCGGTGAGAGATCGGCGTTTAGGAGCTTGGGTCCAAGGAAATGGGTTCGTTCGCCGTATGATTTGTCCTCAACAATTTTTTTGTATTTTTCTTGCCCTGATGGATTCTTGGATAGATACTCTTTGACAAGTACACATAAAGCATCTTTCATAAGTATTGTATCGGTGTTTAGTAGAAGAAGCAGTTCGCCGGCTGACTGCATTGCGGTTTTATTATGACCTTTGCCAAAGCCCAAATTTTCCGTGTTTTCGATTAGTCTAACAGGAATAGGCGAGCCTGATGCAAATGATCTTATGACTTCTTGTGAGCCATCACTTGATGCATTGTCGACTATGATGATCTCGATATCTTGCTTGGGGTCATCTGTGATCCAAGAGCTTCTGACGGATCGAAGTATAGAATTAAGACAGTCTATGGTAAGCTGCTTTGTGTTGTATGAAACTATGTTTATGGAAAGGAGTGGGGCATCCATATGCTATAATTTTACCAGTTTTTTCGGTCAAAATGTATGCCGCGGTAGCTTGAGCCCTAGGCTCATCAGCCTTGGGCTGACAGTGGCACTTCGCAGTTTATAATACATTTTAGTTTCTTTGGAATAAGCTTGTTGCAATTTTAGTGTTTTGGATTAGCCGCGGTAGCTCAGTGGTAGAGCAGACGTTTCATAAGCGTCGGGTCGGGAGTTCAATTCTCCCCTGCGGCACATTGATAGCTCTTAGCGAGTAGCTACGAGCTTAGAGATATCAATGCCCTCCTTAGGGCGAGCGCATGAGGCGCAGCGAGGATATGCTAAGCCTCAAGCCCGAGGCCAGGAGGGCCACACAAAAGCTCTTATGCGATGATCAAAGCGAAGGGTTTAGATGTGACAATGCATCTATCTGACAACTGTCTATTGACCACTGGCAACCTGCTTACTGACTACTGGTAACTTGTTTACTGTCTACTGTATACTACTTTTACTATGAAAATAATATCCGTTACACCACTAGCACTGCAAGACATAAAGCTCATAAGATTTGCTAGGTTTGTCGACGAAAGAGGATACTTCACCGAAGTCATAAGAGAACAAGATCTCACGACAGCCCCGAAGCTTCCAGAACTTCACGGAAAAAACTTTTACCAAATAAATGAGAGTTTGTCTGCAAAGGGTGTAGTGCGAGGTCTGCACTTTCAGTGGGAACCACATATGGGCAAGCTTGTAAGAGCAACTGACGGAACTATCATTGACATTGTGGTTGATATTCGCACAGATTCACCGACATTTGGTAAGGCCGAACTTCAAAAACTATCATTTGACAAAAAAGCCGACTATCAGGACTGGCTTTGGATACCGCCTGGATTTGCGCATGGGTTTGTCGCTCTGTCTGTGGGAGCGCGAATCGAATACGCATGCACTGGATGGTGGAACCCACAGTGCGAAAAAGGTATCACTCCAAACGACGAAAGCATTGATTGGTCGTTAGCTGATAAGAATCTACTAAAAGAATTGAAGGAAATTTTCCCAAATGCGATTATGAATGATAAGGATAAAAATGGACTCACTTTATCTGCCTGGAAGGAAAGCGAAGAAGCTCCGAAGTATATGTCTTCACTTCCTAGAAACTCGTAACAAATGACAAGCTCCTTGTTATACAAAATAGTAGAGGACGGTAAACTGATACTGCTTGATAAGCCAGTCGGGATGACTCCATACGAGTGCGTGAGGCAAGTAAAAGTAGGAAAGTATGAAACGACAAAAATCGGTTACGCAGGTAGACTTGACCCTATGGCCTCTGGTTTGCTAGTTTTGCTCGTTGGTGACGAAAACAAGAAGAAACATGAATATGAAAGGCTACCTAAAAAGTATGAAGTAGAGATGTTATTTGGAATCACTACAGATTCACTAGATTTACTTGGTGTTGTGACTGAAACAAAGCATGTGGACGAGAGTTTTTTGCTAACGCAAAAAACTCTCAAAGCATTCATCGGATCACTTACGATGAGCTATCCGATTTATAGCGCAAAGCGTGTAGGTGGCAAGTCTCTTTATTATCATGCAAGAAGCAATAATCTATCTGATATCGTCATACCTACGAAACAGGTCACAATTCATGACATAAAGATAGTCGAGTCCAGAAGTATTTCAAAAGATGAAATCTTGTCGAAAGTTAATGACATTATCCCGCTTATAAATGGTAATTTCCGACAGGACGAGATAGTAAAAATGTGGAATGAAAACTTTTTTGGCGATGGAAAGACTAAATTGTTTCCCTTGGTCAAGATTAGTGTCGACTGCGAGTCGGGTACATACATGCGGTGGCTTGTGGGTGAGATAGGAAAGAGTCTGGAGGTACCGTCACTTGCTTATTCGATCAGAAGAACTCAGGTGGGAGAATATGACATAAATGAGATATCTGGCTCCAAATCCTAAACGAATTGTAGCTTTAAGCCAGAATCAGGTGCCAGCCATTGCAGAATCTGCCCATGTGTGAATAGAGGCGAGAGCATTCTCGTCTGGATAGCCATCTATCTTGTGAGATTCACCTGCTATTACACCATTTTTTGACTTCAGAGCATCTATGATATGATCGACTACAGCGCAAAAATGTGCGTAGTTTGTCTCGCCCAGTCCAAACACTGCAAATCTTGTGCCTGATAAATCTCCTTGCCACGCATTTAGTTTCTCGACAAATGCCTGCGTAGATGGATTTGATTCGCCTTCCCCCCAAGTTGATCCACCAAGAAATACAAATGGATATGTGGTCAAACTCGAGGGGTCAATCTCATCTTGACTCTTTAGATCAGCCTCGTGGCCTTTGCTAACCAAGTACTGCTGAAGTGATTCGGCGACAACCTGCGTATTGCCGCTCAAAGTACCATATCCTATAAGTATTTTCATAAAATATTCTAATAATAAACAAAATAATCAAACACACTAAGTGTATCTGATATAAGTGCAAATTTGAAGAGGAAGTAAATGAAACATTGTTTTATACTTTATAAAATATACTTAACTTAGAATAATATTTGTAATAATTTATGTATCCTTGGTCAAATGGAGGGTTTTCGCAGGTGGCTTTTATCATGCTTATGATGGCCTCAATTTTGACAGTACAGTCGAAGGTGACAAATCTTGTAGTCGGAAGCACGTCCTTGCAAAATATTGCACAAAGCAAAAATCTCCAAAGAGTGTCTGCTAATGATAATGAGCCTGGTGGGCTTTGTAATATGTCAGATCCTTGTAACACATCAGCTGGTGGCTGTCGTGCTTGGGAAAAGTGTGTGAATGGATCTTGTCTAGATACGACTAATGGGGGTGCCAATACCCCTTCTGCAGATTCATGTGGAGGAGGTGGGGGTAATGGTGGGAGCAATCCAACAAATACTCCAGTTCCGACGTCGGGTGGAGGAACGAGTGGCGGTGATGCATGTCGCGATCTCACACTTGGTGGTACATTTTGGGATGCTGACTGTGCCAAAAGCTGCGTACAAAACTCTGATTGCCCAAAACGAACGCAAGGAGACACAGATCCACCCACAAGTAACTGGTGTTATGGGTTTAGCAACGGCAAGTACTGCATGATGAGAGATCAGAATCATAGTGGGGGAGGGGGTGGCGGCACGATTCCAAGTCCCACACATTCATCCGGAGGAAGTGGTGGTGGATGTTTCAGTCTCGCAGCTGACGTGAATAAGTCACTGGAAAACGGTAAATATAAGTTCGAAGTATCCGTGAAGTTTGTCTCACTTGGTGGTGATGGGGATGTGAAGCTGGACCGCGATGGGCGCCACGTAGCTGGATGGAATGCATGGAATAGGAATACAAAGACAATTTACACATATAGTCCAGAGTGGACAGGAGGAGCTATAAGAAGCTCTGGGAGCACTACGTTTGTTGGTACCGTGGCAAACTCAGCAGCTTGCCCAAATGTTACCTCCAGTATGAGCTGCTCCTTCAATGTAGATGATGGTAGCTGCAACTGCGGCGGTGCTGGAAACTGCAATGCAGAAACACCAGCTACAGCCACCCCAAGACCAGCAAACACTAGCCCATCGTCGACTGTCTCACTTGCAGTTTCACCTTCAAGAGTTGCTACTTCGCCCAGCCCAACTCCTAGTTGCCAACCACAGCGAGTAAGATGTCCAAATACCAATCTTTGTGTGCCATCGCTTGTTGAGTGTGAAGGTATTCCAACTAATACTCCCACACCTACCAAAATACCATCAAGTAGGTCATTGACAGTAAGCCCAACAATATCACCCACCCCAAAGCCCCCTCCAACAATTCCCAATTCAGAGATAAATATCACTAATGTTGATGGAGAAGTAAAAATTGACCAGATTGTTCTATCCATTGGTCCGGGTCGTGGCTGTAACTATGGGATAAATAGTGTTGAATGCTTATTCGCGAAATATTTGAAAATTGATTCAAAAATTGCATTGGAGTTTAGCAACTCTACATATTTCGAATCTAAACTAATATCGAAAAATGTTGATGGTGGTACCTATTATTTCCGCCCTACAGTGCCAATTGATGGCACTAAAGCAATTTCTCTCCAGTTAATCGAGATACTAGATGAAAATGATAAAGTGATCGAAGTAATCTACATCAAGCCACCTAAATAAGTGGGTATATCTCATCTTTTGAGGCAATCGTCCTTGACTACTATGTATGTCACTACACAATATGTTTTTCTGTGATCTTCACATTTTGCCAACACTTGCACTTCAATCAGACCGGGTTATTAGTACATTTTTTGGTTCAATACCCAAGGCGCTCTGCGTCGTCACAACAAGAGATCCCTCGACAGGCTCGGGATGACGCTTTGTAAAGATACCTCGAGGCTCTGCCTGACAGGAGCGTCATTTTCTATTCGCTTGGGGGACGTGCGCAGTCGAGACAGTAGGTTGAGAATTTATCCTTCAAGACTGTCTTCTCTTTCATTTCCATGTTGGCATCATCTGGCTTTACTTGGATATCATTATCTTTGTTTACTGGTATTTGGGTACGCTCTACTGTAGCAGTTCTTATGTTTTCAGTGCCTTCGATGAAGTATTCATATCTTCCATCTCCACATTCTCCACCATCTCCACCCTTTAGCCTTCCATCATTACATACTTGTCTGCCCACCACTTTCTCTGGCTTTACAGGCCAAAGATCTGGTTGACCTTCAAGTACATATGACATTAGTTTATTCCAAATTGGCGCTGCACCGGTCACGCCAGACGCTAGATACTGATTCATGGGGGTATTATCATTGTTGCCGACCCAGACTGCTGCGAGGAAGTTTGGGGTATAGCCGATTGTCCAGTTGTCACGCTTTTCATCTGTTGTCCCTGTCTTCACAGACACAGCTCCATGGCCCTTCACAACAAGCTCTGATGTTGGGCCAAATGCCTGGGTTCTGGCGTTATTGTCTAGTAAGATGTGGGATATGAGATATGACGTCTCTTCGCTTATGGCACGCTTACCACCCATTGCAAGATAATTTGGCATCTGTATTGGCTTTTTCACATCTTTCTGGTAGTTCGGATCATCGAACTTATAGAGGACCTTCCCCCTGGGGTCAACTATCTTCAGGATGGATTGGACTTTACGAGGCTTACCTCTATTTGATAAAGCTGAGTATGCCTGTGCCAGTTCGTACATTGGCATCTCACCACCACCTAGTGTAAGTGATAAGCCATATCTACTGGGGTCTTTCCTAAACGATTCTATGAGAAATGCAGAGGACGAAGCAATAAAGCTGTCGACTGTGTTCAAAGAAAGAACTTTCACAGCTATTATGTTATTTGAGTTGCCGAGTGCAAACCTGATCTGTGTGGGGCCATTGAAGCCACCCTCGTAGTTCTTTGGGCAATATGGCTTTCCGACTGATGGGAAGCATGTGGCTGCGTCGATAAATACGCTTGCGGGAGTGATGAGTTTCCTATCTATTGCCAATGCATAGTTGATAGGCTTGATGCTCGATCCTGGCTGTCTATTCTGTGCAGTCACGACATTGAATGAGCCTGATGGTGATGCAAAGTAGTCAGCAGACCCGACCATCGCAAGTATCTCACCGGTCACTGGTCTTGTGATAAGCGCTGCGGAATTGCTCACGCTAAGATGCTTGATTTTCTCAAGCTCGTCGCGTACTATCTCCTCTGACTTTTTTTGGATGTCATAATCGAGTGTGGTATAAACACTCAAGCCACCCTTGCTTACAAGCTCATCACCAAACTCCTCCTCTAGGATGTTCTTTACGTAGAATACAAAATGTGGTGCCTTTATGTTTATCTTCGGTGGTGATATGACAAGATCAGTATTCACGGCTCGCTCATACTGGGCGTCATCTATGTATTTTTGCTCGTGCATTTTCTTCAGCACTTCGTTGCGTCTCGCCTTTGCTGATTCGGGGTTTAGATATGGACTGTATCTACTTGGAGCTTGGGGAAGGCCAGCAAGAAGCGCTGCTTGGGGGAGCGTGAGCTTGGCTGATGACGTGGCAAAGTACATATTCGCTGCTTCTTCGATGCCATATGCTGCTCCACCGTAAGGTATCTGGTTGAGATACATCTCAAGTATTTCATTTTTCTTGAACTGTCGCTCTACAGCAAATGCGAGAATGATCTCTTTTATCTTGCGGGTGATTGTGCGCTCGCTAGTAAGGAGTGTTTGTTTCACTAGTTGTTGGGTGATAGTAGACCCTCCCTGAAGCCCTTGTTTTCTGATATATGTGTCACGCGTGGCGCGGAGTATGCCAGACACGATAGACACCCCGGAGTGCTTGTAGAAGTCTTTGTCCTCAATTGCGATTGATGCTTGACTAATGTACTTGGGGATGTCTTTGAGCTTTATGGCGGTTCTGTTTTGGTCGGCGTATACCTCGTAGAGCGGCACACCATTCCTATCATAAATGTGTGACGAAAGCTCTGTGGACTGGAAGTTCGACAATTTGTTGGGACTTGGGAGATCTTTCAGTATAAACCTATATCCATAGTATCCGATAGCACATAAGATGATGAGTGGCGTAAGGATGAGTGATAATAGAAGTGGCAGTTTTTTGGATATTCTATGATGACCACTCTTCTTGTGATGTGGATGTGTGTCATGATCTGTAACAGTATGACTCATGTGATGCTCTGGGAGTGGAGTGTGTCCACCATGGTGAGCGTGTGTGTGCTCTTTTGACATAGGTTGTGGTCAAGTGATGCATTGTAGCATAAACCAATAAAATGTTGCTAGACTTATTATGTAATTCAGGTGCGTTTGATAAAGTCTGGGTTTTTGATATAATACCTTTCATCAAACAAAACTATGATCATTCTTTCAGACGACAAAAAACAAATCATCGACCAGTTCTCACAACACAAAGGAGACACAGGTAGTCCAGAGGTACAAGTGGCACTGCTTTCACAGAAGATCCAAAAGCTAGCCTCGCATCTCGAGCTAAACAAGAAAGACAACCACTCAAGAAGAGGGCTTCTCAAGGTAATTGCCAAAAGAAGAAGAATACTCGGATACTTAACAAAGCTTGACGAGAAGAGATATCAGAAGCTCATAGGTGAACTAGACCTGAAGAAATAATATATTTAGTTCATAAAGTTTATAAGGTTTTCAGCCCTAGGCTGATCCGCCTCGGGCGGAGTAAAGTTCATTAAAGTGAAATAAGCAGAGACAGATTGGTTAGTATTGATTTTTTGCTTTAGAGGCAGAGCTTGCACGAATGACTTATCGAAATAGTGTCGATAAGCCAAAATAAGCCATTCGTACAACTTCTAAAGCTACAAAAAATCTGCAAGAACACAAAGCACAATGAATAATGATAAAATGAGTCCACTGTACTCGGCAGTACGCAAAGATACATGTTTCGATATCAATCAGCACAGGTTATTTAGGCTGCTGTTTATAATTTTGCAATTTTAATTTATATTTTTTAGTTTATTTTCCTATGCAAGCATTCTCACAGTCACTCGAACTAGGTGGTAAGACACTCACATTGTCAGTTGGTAGACTAGCCAAGCAGGCGACAGTATCAGTTCACGCTGCCTGGGGAGAGACCACACTTCTGGCCGTCTTGACAATAGGCAAAGAGAGACCTGACATTGACTATTTCCCACTTTCTGTCGACTATATAGAGAAGCTCTACGCAGGAGGAATTATCAAAGGCTCAAGATGGGTGAAGCGCGAAGGTAGACCAACAGATGATGCAATCCTGAAGGGTAGACTCATTGATCGTTCTGTGAGACCCCTATTCCCCAAGAGCTATCGCAAAGAAGTGCAAATTGTTATAAATCTTTTATCTGTCGATAATGAGATAGATCCTGACGTGCTTGCGTGTATTGCAGTTTCAGCAGCCATTCACTTGTCTCCTGCTCCATGGAACGGCCCAACAGCCACATCTCGTGCAGGATATATAGGCAATCAGATAGTCGTGAATCCTCTCATATCACTGATGAAGGACTCCACACTTGACCTGGTCGCGACAAGCGTACAGGGCAAAATAAACATGATCGAGACAAGAGCCAACATGCTCACAGAGCGAATTGTTGAAGAAGCACTCATCGCAATAAAAGGTGAGAACGAAAAGATCATAGGTCTCATCGAGAACATGAGAAAAACAGTCGGCCTTGAGAAGGAAACCGCACCAGAGAGTCAATTTGACAAAAAGCTGACAGACGTAATAGAAACAGAATTCAAATCAGAAATTGATGCGATTATTGAATCTAAAAAGTCAAAAGAAAACCAAGATCCAGGAGAGCTAGACAGATTCGCTGACAAGATCATCGAAAAGCACCCAGACACTTTTGAGAAAAAGACAGTCATACAGGCCATAGATTACGTGATAAAGAAGCATATTAGATCCTACATGCTTGAGAATCGCAAGAGACTTGATGGACGAGCGCTTGATGAAGTGCGACCACTTAGTATCGAAGTAGGACTGGTGCCACGTATCCATGGAAGTGGACTTTTCCAAAGAGGTGATACACAAGTACTGTCTATTGCCACACTAGCTGCACCAAGCCTTATGCAACTACTTGAAGGGCCAGAGGGTCAGGTCGAAAAGGGATATATACATCATTACAACTTCCCACCATATTCTGTCGGTGAGACAGGTCGGGTGGGCTTCACAAATAGGCGAGAGATAGGCCATGGAGCGCTTGCCGAAAAGGCCATTGAGCCAGTACTTCCAAGTGAGCTAGAATTCCCATACACTATCCGTGTCGTGTCTGAAGTGCTTGGATCAAATGGCTCGTCAAGCATGGCAAGTACATGTGGATCCACTCTAGCCCTAATGGATGCAGGAGTGCCGCTGAAGAGCCCTGTGGCTGGCGTTGCTATGGGAATACTTACAAACAGTGATGATGACTACATGGTCTTGACGGATATCATGGGCATTGAGGACTTTATGGGAGAGATGGACTTCAAAGTAACTGGCACGAAAGATGGTGTGACAGCAATCCAGCTCGACGTCAAGAATATCGGCCTTACTGACAAGATGATACGCGAGATCTTGGAAGGTGCCAAGAAAGCAAGACTGCATATACTGGATGCTATGCTTGCTGTGCTCCCAGCGCCTAGACCAGCTGTTTCAAAGTATGCGCCAAAAATAGTGGTTGTGCCACTACCAGAAGATAGAATCGGCGAGGTGATAGGTCCAGGAGGCAAGACAATAAGAGCGCTAATCGCTCAATTTGAAGTAGAAATAGAGGTGAAAGATGATGGCAAAGCCGTGATAAGTGGAGTAAATCTTGAGAAAGTCGAGGCATGTGCTAAGCATATCGCCAACATGACTCGTGATGTACTGCCAGGCGAGAGATTCACAGGTATCGTGACAAGAGTCGAGAGTTATGGAGCATTCATCGAACTATTGCCAGGTAAGCAAGGACTTGTACATGTGTCAAGACTATCTCCCGGTAACTTCGTCAAAGACGCAGCAGATGTCGTGAAGGTTGGCGATGCTATTGAGGTCGAAGTGTATGAGGTAGACGAACTAGGTCGCATCAATATCCAACCAGTCAATCCACTCGCAGTCCCTGAATCAGCCAAAGGTGATGAGCAGAGAGGCGGAGGAACGGGTGGGCGAGGAGGCGGATCATATGGTGGAGGAGGATATGGCGGCGGCGGAGCGCGAAGAGAAGGAGGAGGGAGAGAGCATAGAGGAGGGGGATTTGGCAGGAGAGACGATAGAGGTGGACGTGGAGGGGGAAGCTTTGGCGGCGGAGGCGCAGCACCATCCAGAGGGCCACACAAACACACGCATTATATTGGATAAAAATTAGTCCTTAGTTCCTAGAGCCTAGTACCAAGTCTGAATGAAGACTGGTCTGGGCTTTTTTGTTCAATAGCATAAGTTGCGATGTGTGCTTCAAGTCGAAAGCTGCAAGTCTGGAATATAAAGGGTGCACCAATTCAGTCATGATTTTTTCTAGGCTCTAGGCCTGTCTCTATCTTTTCGCAAAGACTGGCGCAGGCATGCGGATGAAGCGAGAATTTTGAGTGTAGCCTGATGACTTCGCGACATCAGATATATATCTGTATGAGGATATTTGTGCAAGCTGCGACCCAAGCTTGGCATTTTCCTCGTCGAGCCTTTTGATTGCTGACTCAAGCTCGAGGGCTCTTTGAGACATCTCCATACTTTTTGTGTTTACGAAGATATTTATACCAACAACCGCCACGATAAATATCGTAACGATTGCGAACTTTGATATTCTTGATTTCAGCATATTATTCATTCTTTTGTTAATATTCTTAATATTGCAGATTTTTCGAACTTACTTTTACTTACTCTGCGACCAACTATTTTTTTTGATTTCTTACCTTTTGACCAGCTTTTTACTATCCTATCTTCTCCAGAATGAAATGTGATGGTCTGGAGTATGCCGCCAGTTTTTAGTACCTTCCAAGCTCCATCAATCCCACTTACTATATTTTCGTATTCATCGTTCACATATATCCTAATTGCCTGGAAAATCCTCGCCAAGTCGCTTTTTTCGATATCTCCCAAAGATCTTACAAAATCGTCTACAGTTACTATCTTCTTGATTTTTCTTGCCATCGCCACGCTTCTTGCAATATTTGCGCTACTACCCAATTCACCGTATTTTTCAAAGATACTAGCCAGCTCTGCTTCTGATTTATAAGCCAGAACATCAGCCGCCCTCGCCGCCCCCTTTTGCTTGCACACAGTGTCGATCACCATGTGTAGCGGCTGGTGTCCTTGTTTATAAGAATATCCCTCTCCTGTGTTTATCTGGTTCATCGATAACCCAAGATCGAAAAGCACTCCGTCACAATCTCCAAATCCATATTCTTTTGCAACACTTTCTACGTCCTTGTAATTTGCTTGGGCTGTTATGATTCCGAAATCATCAATTTCAGACTTATGAGCAACCTGGAAATTTGATATTTGTTCCTCATCTGCATCAAGTGATAGAACTTTTGCTCCACCTTTAGCGAGTGCCAAAGTGTGGCCTCCCTCACCAAGTGTGCAGTCAATTATTTTTTTACCTCGAATATTTTCAAAGTGCGTAAGCACGTAATCACAAAATACAGGCGTATGCATACGATTTGACTAGTATTTCAATATGTACTCTATCCATCCCGCGATTATTTTCCAGATCTTTTTCATATTTATTTATCAAACTGATTTGTATTTCTGCCATTTAGTCTCATCCCAGATCTCGAAATGATCGCCGACACCCACTATGCTCACTGTCTTACTAAGATGTGCATATTCGAGTAAACTCTTCGGTATCACGAATCTGCCCTGATCGTCTATTTCAACGTACACGGTCGATGCAAAAAGAATTCTTCTCTCCGTGAGTCTTGTCGCATCAAGCATAGAACTTTGCAAAAGCTCTTTAGCCTTGCCTTCATATTCCGCGTTATCATATCCTGCAAGGCACCCATCAAGACCTCTTGTCAGCACAAAAGAGGTGCCCTTTAGCAACTCTCTTATCTTTTTGGGCAGAAGGATGCGACCCGGTCCAGAGAAGCTTCCTTGATATTCACCCAAAAACAACATATGTATTCATTTTTCACCATTTTTCACCAAATGTCAAGTGCAACTTGTCGGTAAAAATATGCTAGTGTATTACGCAGGTCATTTAGACAGCCTAAAGTCATCAAAGTGATTTTTCAGTATTAGATCAAGGTAGCACTGCATTGAGTTCTGCTATCTGTGTCATAGTACCGTCTGTCTTGTAGACATAAACGAGATAGTAATATGTACCTGCTGCAGGAGCTGTATTTTGTTCACTATACAACCCGTTTGGTGCATTTGCATTCACACTATTTACAAGCTCTGCACCCACTGGAGTATTAACTATATTTCTATATATCCTATACCCAAATACTATTGACTGATCTTCGAAGTTTGTTTCCCATCTTATCGTCACTGTCCTTCCGACCGTGGACGCAATGTGTGGCGAGGTGAATACAATA
>CAZATL010000011.1:0-29293 GCA_964488055.1 uncultured Gammaproteobacteria bacterium
TGAGGTATGACATTTTCATATGGTTACCTATGACATTATCATATGGGTGTAATAGGTGGTTGACATGGCGTTGAAACATGAGATAATTTGTGTAAACCTCCGATTGTTGCGAAACAATACGCTTTTTCTTGATATTAACTTTTTAGGGAACTTGACTAGTAATATTCAAGATGCGTGGAGTTTCGGAACAAACTTTTTGTTTTGGCACACGTGACCCCATATACATTTGAAGAAAAAGCAAAAATAGTCGCAGCACCTCGGGGGCTTTGACTTACGAGCACATCTTTATAATTGCTTCAAAATATAGCTCTTTATTTCGTTTCCTAGTCCTTACCGCCAACTTATCTTATTAATATTTCTATACTTTTTGTATGTCCTCTTATAAATCCACTCAAGATGGTGTCCGAAATGACCAGTCACTTGATGTCGAGTCTCTCCTCAGTACATTTGATTCAAAGCCAATTATCCCAGTGAAAGAAATGCATGAAGAACCCACCAAACATGTCGCAGGAAAAGCCGCCTTCGACAGTGATGCTCGTGGTGACGAGTCTGCACCACAGAGGAGACATGCGAGCTCGCAGAGCAACCTTGAGGAAGACCTAAAGGTAAGCTACGAAGCCAAGGGAATACTCGAGATAACAGCTGCTGGATACGGATTTTTGCGAAGAGAATACGAGATAAATCCAGCAAATGATATATATATCTCACCTTCCCAGATCAAAAGGTTCTGGCTACGCAAGGGTGACCTCGTCGAGGGTCTCGCAAGAGCCCCAAAGAATGGCGAAAGATACCACAGTCTACTTCTCATAAAGAAGATCAATGGAAAAGAGATGACAGAAGCAGAAAGTCAGGCAAGACCACAGTTTGACAACCTCACCTCACTCCATCCAAATAAACAGATAAAGCTGGAATACAAGCAAGACGTGATGACTAGTCGCATAATAGATCTCATCGCTCCTATCGGATTTGGTCAAAGAGCACTCATCGTCTCGCAGCCAAAGGCTGGCAAGACCACTTTTCTCCGGGATATCGCCCAAGGAGTGGCCGAAAATCATCCTGATGTGCATCTAGTTGCAATTCTCATTGGCGAGCGCCCAGAAGAGGTCACAGAGATCAAAAGATTCATAAAGGGTGAGGTAGCTGCTTCGCACTTTGATGAGCCCCCAAGGCAGCAAGTAAAAGTAGCAAATCTGGCTCTTGACCGCGCTAGGAGACTTGTCGAAATGGGTAAAGACGTGATAATCCTTCTTGACTCAATCACAAGACTCGCCAGAGCCTACAACCTTGCAGGCCCCACAGACGAGCGTGGAGACTTCGCTGATCAGGGAGGGAGGCGCGATAGATATGGAAGAGGTGGAGGGGGATACAGGAGATATGGCGACTCCCAAGGTGGTCAGGACTACAATAGGGGTGGGAGAGGTAGTATGTCTGGAGGGATGGATCAGTCAGCCATGTTCCCAGCAAAGAAATTCCTCGGCGCAGCCAGAAACTGTGAAGAAGGAGGATCACTTACAATCATTGGTACAGCGCTTGTCGGCACAGAGAGTCGTATGGACGACCTCATATATGAAGAGTTCAAGGGAACAGGTAATATGGAGATACACCTAGAGAGAAAGCTCGCAGAGAAGCGAATATTCCCAGCAGTTGATATCCAACTATCAGGCACCCGCAAGGAAGAGCTCCTGTATGATGAAACGACATACAAGAGGATAGTGACTTTGCGAAGAATGCTCTCACTTCTCACGCCAGAGGAAGGAATCACCAATCTCATCGAAAAGCTATCAAAAACAAAGACAAATAAGGATTTCCTAGACCAACTCGTGAAGTGATAATTGGTTGCAATCAGCATTCTGAACTCTGACCACTGAACCCTGTCGTCTTTCGCCTACTTTTATCTGGTGAATCTTTGTGAGTTGTATGGTATATATTATTCCCTAGAAAGGAATCATATTCCATGAAAAAAATCACTGAAACCCACAACCTTGGTGAAGATGCAGCCAAAGACGTCTCAAAGAGGATAAACCGCATCATTGGACAGCTCAAAGGCATCCAAAATATGGTTGGAAGCGGAAGAGATTGTAACGAAGTTATACAGCAAGTCTCCGCAGTCAAAAAAGCAATAGACAGTCTGACAGAAGAAATACTCATACATGATGTCATCCCCTACATTCCTCCGATCAGGCGCAAAGTCATCGAAGAGATGATCCATAGATCGATATCTTTGTAAGTTTTATAATCAAGATTATGCAAACAGAAGTCATAATAATCGGTGGAGGTCCTTCGGGACTTTCGGCAGCACTATACCTAGCTAGGGCAGGCGTAGACCCAATTGTGTTTGCTGGCGATCCACCAGGCGGGCAACTCATGCTGACAAGTGAAGTTGAGAATTTTCCAGGACTTTCAAGCATCCATGGTCAAGAACTCGTCGCAAAGATCCGTGAGCAGGCATTGAGCTTTGGGGCCAAAATAATAGACACGAATGTGAAGGAGATGAAAGTCGGAGAAAAAGGAATGCATGAAGTGACAACTGATAACAAAGAATTTGTAAGTGTCACGACAAAAGCAATTCTTGTTGCAACTGGGGCCAAAGCACTCTGGTTAGGGCTTGATTCAGAGACAAGGTTGAGGGGTCGAGGTGTAAGTGCCTGTGCCACGTGTGATGGTTTTTTCTTCAGAGGTAAGCGAGTAGCTGTCATAGGAGGAGGAGACAGTGCGCTTGAGGAAGCTCTTTTTTTGACTAAGTTTGCGTCACATGTAACTGTGATCCACAGAAGAGACTCCTTCAGGGCAAGTAAGATCATGCAGGAGAGAGTCTTGAAGCATGAGAAGATCGCGGTTGAGTGGAATGCTGCCACTAGTGAGATTGTAGGGAATGATAAGGTAGAGGGAGTGCTCATCTCATATCCAAACGGCACCGAGAAGAAGGTGGAAGTAAGTGGAGTTTTTGTGGCGATAGGTCACAAACCAGATACTGATTTCGTAAAAAGCCCAGTTCTAAAGGACAAAAAGGGGTATATACTCACGAAGCAGCATATAACAGAGAAACTATTTTTCCAAAAAGATGAGATGCTTGCACTGGGCATTGACATCGAGCAACTAAAGAGTCAGAAGTATTATCCATCGTCGTCAAATATTGAGGGCATTTTTGCAGCGGGAGATTGTGTTGACTTCAGGTACAGGCAGGCATCAACAGCTGCCGGATTTGGGGTAGCATCGTCTCTAGACATCGAGAAGTATATTGAAAGTTTATAACTAGATGACACATATGAACCAAATGCTAAACACAGTGCACAAACTAATCACCCAAGCGTCAGAAGGTGCTGGTCTCAAAAAAAGCGACCTTGACAAACTATTGACGCCAGATGCAATTCACAAAGATAAGATTTACATCAAGATGGATGATGGACATGAGAAGGAATGCGATGCGTTTCGTATCCAGCACAACAACAAGCTTGGGCCATACAAAGGTGGCATCAGATTTCATCCTAAAGTCGACGATCACGAAGTGTCGGCACTTGCCATCACGATGTCGCTTAAATGTGCTCTGGTTGGTCTTCCTCTCGGGGGTGCAAAGGGTGGCGTGGCAGTTGATCCAAAAGAGCTTTCAGAAACTGAACTACAACGACTTGCACGGGCGTATGTTGGGTTCATCTATCCATTTATTGGTCCGAGGAAAGACATACCAGCGCCTGACGTAAACACCGACCCGAAGATAATGTCTTGGATGGTAGACGAGTATCTATATCTATGTCGCAAAAACGGTGAGAATAAAAACATGAAAGATATCCAGATAAAGTCCACATTCACAGGCAAAGACATAAAAGATGGAGGAACGCTTGGCAGAAAAGAATCAACAGGAAGAGGTGGTGTATATGTTCTTTTGAGGCTCCTGAACGCTCTTGGTATGAAGAAAGATGTAAAAGTAGCGGTGCAGGGCTTTGGGAATGTGGGGTACCATTTTGCACTTTTGGCGAAGGAATCTGGATGCAAGATCATCGCTATTTCAGACAGTAAACATGCAATAGTCTCAAAAGATATGCAAACTAGCATAGATGTCGAAAAGGCACATAATCATAAGATGAAGTATGGCTCGCTTGAAGGAATTCCAGGTACAGAAATCATCTCAAATGAACATCTGCTTGAGCTAGATGTCGATGTACTCGTTCCATCTGCTCTTGAGAACTCCATACACAAGGCCAATTGTGACAAGATAAAATCAAAAATAATCATAGCTATGGCAAATGGCCCGGTCACTCATGAAGCGCTTGTTGGGCTTGAGGCAAGGGGGATAATAGTCATGCCTGATATCCTAGCAAATGCTGGGGGAGTAGTTGTCTCTTATCTAGAGTGGCTACAAAACATGGAAGATCAGAAATGGAGTGAGTCTAGGGTGAACATTAAGCTAAATGAGATAATGATTAGAGCATTTGACGAGGTGTGGAGTGAGTCAAATTCAGGTAAAAACTCACTGTCTGAATCAGCCTATAAGATAGCTATAAATAAACTCATGCAATGAAAAGCAATGTATAGGATGGGATAGCTGCGCATGGAAACATATTCGCCCAGGTTTTTGGTTATAATGTGAATAAGGAGCGTTTATGTCTGATATCAATGATTTCTTCCGGTTTCTTTGGTTATATCTATGGCACAAAATTTATGATTTTGGTGGGCTTTTTGTGGCCACCAAAGATTTTTTTGTGGACATAATGGTCTTCAAGAGAGGTAAATATTCAGGATCGATTATAAATACATCTTTCGTATTTCTAGTTTTAGGTGTTGTTGTCACTGCCCCAACAATTGCAGAAAACAATCCCTTTCGCGAGAAGGACCTATATGCTCAAAACTTTGACATTGAGTCTGTAGAACAGCTCATATCACTTGATGATGGGCAAATCTCCCTCGATACATATAGATCAAAAGTTCGGGACAAAGTTGAGAATTACACTGCACAAGACGGTGACACGGTGGAGTCTATTGCCAAGAAATTCGGTGTAAGCGAAAGCACCATATACTGGGCAAATAACATAAACACGAAGAAGATAAATGTGGGCACCACACTCAAAATACCACCAGTCACAGGAGTCGTTCATGCAGTGCAGCCTGGGGAAAATATATATTCACTAGCCAAAAGATACAAAGTCAGCGCACAAAACATAGTGAACTTTCCATTCAACGATTTCAAAGACAGTTCCTTCACGCTCATCGCTGGGTCTGTAATAGTGGTGCCTGATGGTGTTGTCGTGAGTGAGAAAGAAGATCAGCCAGACACATATAACTTCGCGCAGGTTATTGCAGGAGTCAGAGGGTCGAGTAGTTTCATTTGGCCAACAAACGGGATTATCACCCAATATCCGACTATCTATCACATGGCTCTTGACATCGCAAACTCATCGTCTCCGCCAGTGCTTGCATCTGATGCGGGAACGGTCATTTACTCTGGTTGTTTCTCATGGGGATACGGTTGTCACGTAATCATAGACCATGGAAATGGATATAAGACACTCTATGGTCATCTTTCAAGGAGAGACGTGGAGCAGGGTGGAACGGTGAGTCAAGGTCAACAGATTGGACTTATGGGATCGACTGGCAGATCAACAGGTACGCATTTGCACTTTGAGGTGCGTCAAGACAGTAGTCTTCTCAACCCACAATCATTTCTTAAATAATGGCTTTGAAAATGTACTTTAAATATAAAGATCACAAAAATACCACCACAATCGTCATTGTGAGCATTATGACGGCTGTTTTTGTAGTAATCCTACAGTTTGCCTCTTCTGCTCTGACAAGAAATGACGATGTCTCAAAGATCGTTGATATTATTGACAGTGAGGGTATTGAGGGTCACATAATACAAGTTGAGAAAACAGGCAAAGAAAATATAAAGTCAGACGATATGCTCACAAGTGAGGAGAGAAAGGAATTTGACAAATATGGTTATGTCAAGATCAAAAACGGTAGCACTGGGGTCACAAGCAACTCGTCTCTTGCTATACAAAGGCTTCTCGTGGATCTCAAGGAGAGCGGCGACCTATCGCTGTTTGAGATGGGTAGTAGTGATGGACGAGGTGCAGACACCCATAGTCTCGGCTATGCCGCTCATGGTCATCCATCATTCGTCACGATCTGCGACGCTGCAAACAAAAGAAAATCATGCAATTTAAAACTAAAAGATAGTAAAGGATCCTTCTCCGACCAGACGCTGGCAGTAAGTCTGAGAGAATCCGAGACAAGTAGCATCATCGTTGGTGCTTTGAATACTGATGCAAGTTCTCAAGGCGGGGTAGCAAGTTCTCAAAAAGCTATCCTAGAAATGCATATTGAACCATTTTAGCAGCACATTTTTTCAAGTAGGAATTTGATACATGGTCTGGTACAATAGCACGTCTTGACTATGATCCAACAAAGTACAAACTCTCCTTATAGAAGTCTTATAGATGAAATAAGTAAGGTTTCATGGCCTAGTCGTAAGGAGACTACGAAGCTGACACTTGTAGTGATTGTTGTCAGTGTATTTGTTGGGCTTTATGTTGGGGCACTCGACATAGTCTTTGCACGAATGTTGCAACTTATTACAAAATAAGCTTAAGAATATAATAATAGTCAATATATGGAAGAAACAAATGTAAATATCATAAAAGATGCACCAGAAAGCGCTAGGTGGTACGTCATACACTCACAGACCGGGCATGAGGATAGAGTGCGAAAAAATCTAGAACAAAGAATTGACTCACTTGGAGTCAGTGACAAGATATTCAATATTATTGTTCCAACAAGAGAGACCTATGTAGTAAAAAGGGGCAAAAAGGTAAAGCAAATGGAGAAAGTCTTCCCAGGATATATCTTGGTACAGATGTGTCTAGATGACCAGACATGGCTTGTTGTTAGAACAACAGAGGGTGTTACTGGATTTATCGGTGTAGGTCAGAAGCCAACCCCAATATCCCAGAAGGAAGTTGAGGCAATAATGAAGTTCGTCACCCAGAAACAAACGAAGTTTAGAGCAAAGTTCGCAGTCAGCGAGGCTGTCAAGATCATTGATGGGCCATTTGCTGATTTTCTTGGGTCCGTGCAGTCTATTGACGAAGAAAGGGGCAAAATTACTGTCCTAGTATCGATTTTTGATAGAGAGACACCTATTGAGCTAGATTTTCTACAAGTACACAAATTATAGAAACAAAGTATGGCAAAAAAACTCAAAACACTAATAAAACTGAATCTTCCAGCAGGTGAGGCAACTCCTGCGCCACCTGTCGGACCTGCGCTCGGAGGACATGGAGTGCCTATTATGGAGTTTATCAAGGAATACAATGCAAGAACAGCAAAACTGAAGGGAAATATCATCCCAGCTGTAATTTCTGTGTTTGAGGACAGGACATTTACTTTTATAACGAAGTTGCCACCAGTGTCAGCCATGATCAAGAAGAAGTTGAGTCTGCAAAGTGGTTCTGGCAAGCCAAATACAGAAAAAGTAGGAAAACTTACAAAAAAGCAGGTAGAGGAAATTGCCCAAGAAAAGATGGCAGATCTAAATGCCAATGATATAGTGAGTGCCTCGAGTATTGTCGCTGGTACTGCCAGAAGCATGGGTGTAGAGATAGTTTGAATTTCGCAATAACAGATAAGTATGGCAAAAACAAAAAATAATAATCAACAAAAAGAGTCTCAACAGGTGCAAAGTGTGGATATCGAAGAAAAAGTTGCAAAGAAAGTGAGTCAATCTACCAAATCCCACGGTAAGAAATATCTAGAATCGAGGGAAAATTTTGCTAAATATGCCGATGCACAAAAGCAAGGAGGCCTAGAAGTAAAAGAGGTGGTTGAGCTACTAAAAGCAAACAAAAAGGCGAAATTCGTTGAAACAGTAGAGTTGCACATAAACACCGTCGATCAAAATATCAAAGGCGAGGTTCTTTTGCCTCATTCGACAGGCAAGGTCGTCAGCATAGCTGTTGCAGATGATGTTCTCATCGAAAAGTTAGAAAAAGGTATAATCGATTTTGATATTTTGGTTACGACACCATCAATGATGCCCAAGCTTACGAAATTTGCCAAAATCCTGGGACCCAAGGGTCTCATGCCAAATCCGAAGTCGGGGACAGTAGGGGCAAATACCACTGAGCTTGTTCAAAAGTTTTCTGGTAATACATTGAGATATAAGACGGAGTCAAAAGCTCCGATTATCCATCTAGTAGTAGGCAAGATAGATCGTGAGGTTTCAGTTCTCGTTGAGAACATAAACGCCATTATAAAGGCTGTAGATGGTAAGAATATCAAGGCAGCCTACCTAAGTCTCACAATGTCTCCAAGTATAAGAATCAAGGTCTAAAAGACAAACATCGCTTGATGACCAGCGTAGATGACTGGTACACTGATTGAGATATGTCATCTTTTGATGCTACATTTTGGGATTATCTTTCACCATATCAAAGAGACCTCATAAGAGAAGGAAGCTATTTGTATCAAGAGGTATTTGAAAACAATAAGTATAACTTCAAAGACTACGCATTCTTGGTATTTCCTTTCGCCAAAGCGTATGAGGGATTTATGAAGCAATTTTTGCTCGATGATGGTCTCATAAGTGAATCACAATATCATTCAGACCATATTCGAATAGGTTTACTGCTTTGCCCTGACATACCAGATTATGACCAGCGGTCAATATACGCTAGAATAGCGGGAAAAAATGGTTCGGAACTAGCTGAAAGTATGTGGACAACATGGAAATACTGCAGAAATCAAGTTTTTCATTACTACCCACACAACAGCAAGGCAATAGATCTAATTGGGGCAAAAGAAAGGATAGAAATGATACTTATGACAATAAATTCCTGTTACAAAGCTCTGACAAGAAACAAGGCTAGTAAACTATCACAGGAAGATCATTACAGAGCAGCAAATCACAATTCTTCACAAATAGCACAATAGCTGCACATCTGCTATATTTGAGCCTGAGTTATGACTTGGTAAAATCGACTATTTCAGAATAAATAATTGATTTTATTGTCAAAAAAAACAAAAATGATAGCTATCAGTATTAATAATTAATATTATTATAACGAAAGTAATAATTTACACTTCTACAAAGCCATATATTAACACAACAAATAACAATAAATACAACTCAATGAGATGATCAGTGCACAACTCAGCGTAAGAGGAGTTGAGTCATAGAAGCAATATTCTTTGGCGAAAGCTACAAGGAGGGAAGACACTCAATAGATACTATAGGACTAAATCCTGATGAGCAACTTATTACTGTTCTGTAGCCCCAAATGATTATCAAAACCCCATCGAGAATATACTACATACCAGTATTAGCGTCAACAGAGTTTGCATACAATAACCTACACTATCAATGATTAAAAAATCTATTCAATGCCAAATTCAGCTTTTATTTTCATTGAGCAAAGTAATACTTGAGCAAAAATGATATGAGCGGAGAAAAAAAAGTTTCACTGTTTTCTATTTACAAATATTTTGACTTTATCTTTATTTTTCGACCATGCTTCTAAAGATATTCCAATTATGTTTTCATAGCCCAAGGAAGCCCTAGTAGCTTTCCCCGGCTCAAGGCTTGTTGAAACGTAATCTCCGGCAGCCAAATCACTTGAGCCTTTTGACATGTTTACTTCAGCTACACCACTTACAATGAGACTATCATCATTCACTACACCTATGATAGGGTTGTTTAGTATGGCCTTTGTTATAGTTTTGTCAGTGAGAGTAACAGCATCACCATGTGAAATCTCGAATACTTGTGATATGTCCAGGGGTATAGTAATGGTGTTATTTGGCCTTGTGATAAGCAGAGCCTCATCTGAAGAGATACTATCGCTGTTGCTTTTGGCATTTTCTATCACACTATCAGTAAGACTGCTAACATTAAAATCTGTTGATACTTGGCCTTGTGTCTGTCCGTCTTGAGTTTGGGTAGTCAATGCTGCGACAACGTGGACACGTTCGGTGCTGACTTTGGTTGCTCCAACAGCAACATCTACCCAAAAATCTGATTCAATAGGCATAAAATAATTACTGTATATTGCAAGTAGCTTGCAATCAGGCTTGGAATTGATAGAAATATAAAGATTTGACTCAACTTTTTTGCTTCTAGCGATACATTTGAGGCTAAATAGGGGAGCATCAGTAATCTTGCTACTAAAAACTGTAAGAATAAATTGAATAGAATTAAGGCTTTGTGGTAATTTATTCGATACTACAGGTATATTTATATTGAAATTACTAAACTTCGGTAGAACTCTATTTCTACTACTTGAATAGTAACTCGAAACAAGCGGAATAGAATATCCAATAAATCCCAGAATGACAAAAAAAATGAACAATAATACATATATATGCTGATAAGAAAGTCTATACATAATTGACTCTAGCCTATGTTCAGGAGTAGTACTTGCTATCGATATGGTCTTGTTGCTCTGCACGTCCTCATCGATCCAATGTAAGAACTTACGAATCGAGTTCAATTTCCTATTTCTTATCTCATTCTTGTGGTCAAACAAAACTCTATCAGCATAGTAGTTGACCACATCTGCGACATCATATTGATCTCTATTGAAGTCTGCACTTCTAAACCACACCAGGAACTTGCCTATATCCAATCTAAACAGTCTTACTGATGAAGCAGACATAGAAACTGCCATTTGACTACAGAATAGACTGATCTTGTCAGATTCAATATCACGCAGAGTCTTTGTATTTATCATAAACTACATAAATATAACCTATTTTAGTACTAGATTTCAATAGCAACACAATATCTTGCACTCAAAACACCACATTTAATTATTGTAATTATTTTAATTATGATTGATTGGGGCTATAAGACATGTAAAAATATATTTTAGATATATATTAATATTTAGTTTAATTCTTGTACTTTGTCTGTTAGTTGTACTTTTTTGCCATATTCTTGCACCTTGTACTTTTTATATGTGGTCTTTCTACGTAGTTTTTGCTTTTGCTATACATTGAGCTCAGGATTGCGCAGTTTTGCGATATATTTTTGACATTACTAATCGCCGGTGATGTAGAATGTTTGCAATTGCCATATATCTTATAAATATTTGCAAAATATTTTGTAATGTGTGATTGTATCGTTTTTAGCAGACATTTTTTAGTCTGATAAGTTTTGTATTTTGCATTTAGGATAAACAGAGCAGTCTGTATTGTACTTGTGCTGTAATCATAGCTCACTAGCATGTATTGCAATCAAGTCAATTTTGAATTTTGTCTAATGTGTATATAGTATCAATTTTTCTGCTTATATCTTTATATTTCAAATTGCTTGAATATATTTACAACAGATATGAATAAATAGCTTATTGTATTGCCTACATAGCTTATAACATGTAGTTTGTTTTTTAATACAATTGAGACGGCTGGCGTAAGTAAACCAAGATACAGGATTGGTCTAATGAGAGGGGATATGATAATGTTTGGCAAGATAGAAGCCAAATTCATGTTATTGAAGTAGTATAGTATCAATGGAAGCGTAAATGCTTGAGCGGAAACTGTAGTTTTTATGTCGTTTAACATATCGGTCAATATGCTTTTGCTCTTTTGTTGGTCATTTTTGTTGAAAGTTATTATTCCAAGTAGAGCTGCAAATGATAATTGAAACGATATATTTGTCATATATTGTGGCTCAAAGACTAGCATGGTGATTGCTGTGATGGTAATGATATAGATAGCATTTGTCTTCCTATATAGCAACTCTCCGAGAGTAACAAGTCCCCACATAATTGTCGCTCGAATAGTCGATGGCTCAAGAGGTAGTATGGACAAAAAGGCCAATAATATTCCACTCGATAGAAGTATTCTTGGTTTGCTATCCAGGAATCTGAGAGCTCCTTTGAAGATTGAATACAATATGACGATATTTGAACCTGAAAAAACAATTAGATGGCTAAGTCCCGATGACCTTATGTCGCGATACAGGGTAGGGTCAATGTTTGATTTTATCCCGTAGGTCATCCCCATGATAATAGAGGTTGTGTGTGGGTCGTAATATCTTTCGAGTGACGTTTTGATCAAATCAACTATATTTGGCATCATGGTACGAGCATATTCTTGATTTTGTCGTAGAGTGACTGCTTTATGATTCCTTTCTCAACAATGTCTTCGACCATACTATACGGGCGCGAAGAGATAATCCTTTGGGCAGTTACCTCACCGACTCCAGGTAGGTCCATAAGTTCGGACATATCAGCCCCGTTTAGTGAGATAAGCCCATTTTGGCTTGAGAGTGACGCTTTTTCTATCACAGAATCAGTATTTTGTATTTGATCCAAGTTTGTACTTACAACTTTTTGATTTTCGAGGAGCAAGCCATCCTGCGTGTCAAAAACTGTTGGGATGTATATCTTTTGTTGATCCGTAAGAGGGACCGATAAGTTGTAATTTCGTGCAATAAACTCTCGATCTGCATCGATATGTAAACCATCCGCTTGCTCAATTAGCATAAATAACCTCGTGTCTTGATCAACTTTATATACACCCGGCTTATTCACAGCTCCAGCCAAGTCAACATAAGCATTTGCCTGAAGACCTCGAGGTTTTGTACTAGCGTTTGATGGTGCAGTCATGCCTTGCTGCGGATAAACACTATTATTATATAAGTTTATATAGGATATATATCCTATGGCGATGAGACAAATTATTATCACAATAAAACGAGTTATTATAGGCTTTCTGTTCCAGAACGGAATGCCATTCTGATCTTGGATAATCGACTCAATTTTTTCAAGCAAACCAACTTGCTCAACCATATTTTTTTGTACTGAAGAAATGGTAAAAAAATAGTGAAACCAGCATTGCTATAAGCAATATTGACAGGAAGTAGACTGTGCCGATAGGAATGACCCATAGATCATAACTCGCGAAAATAGTAGGAGTGCTAGTATTTGCTGTATAGACCTGTGCATATAAACTATATTTGCCCCATGACAATGTCTTGTTGAGTTTTACTATCTTCTCATTGCTATTTGTCACGTTTGTCAGATAAGACTGGTTATTGGCCTCGATATTGGTTGGAAGAATATCGATAGATTCAGACACACCATCCTTTTTGATCTGTATGTTGCCTTTCACAAAAAGTGAGTATTTGTCGAGATTCTGGACCAGAAGAACAATCTTTGGTTCGGTATTCGACATGATTACATTGCCTGTAAGATTTGTGAAGTGGGCAACCTTCGGCAATATCTTGGTGTAGCCAGTATTTGTTATGCTAATTGTTGTTTTTGCCATCATACCTGGTTTGATCTGCAGGTATTTACTTAGAGTCAGGGGGATGTAAGTAGGAAGGATGGCTATCTTTGTTTCGATATAGTAATCACCTTCATTTATTTTTGGCTTGCTTGATTTGATAACAAGAGTGATGGTTTTTGCCTCATTTTCTTTTATGAGAATGGGGGCTGTGACAGGCGACCATTTTTGATCATTGTCAAGATAGAGGACGGTTGTATCTATCGATTTCGTCTTCTCACTAGATGATATCTGAAAAAGAGCGTCGTCTCCTGTATTCTTGATAGACACCCTGCTTTCGATAGCCTCAAATTTTGGTTTTACTACGAATCTTGATACAACTGGGTCTACTTGGAATCCGTATGAATAGCCATCAATAGCTATCGCATCTGACACAAAATTAGATTGTGTTATGAAAATGCCTAGTAATATGCATCGGAATGTGAATTTTAGGAGACTATTTTTCATGATTATATTTTTTGATCAATATGAGATTATATCTACCACTGTCATCTTTGGCGACAAGACCTTTGAGCTCAAGAACAGAAATATGGCTCATGATTTGAGCCACGCTCTGTCCTGCCGACAATGCAATTTCGTCAATAAACATCGGATTCTCAATTAGCTTACTAATAATCAGTTGCTCTTGGCTGCTAAGGTCAAGTATAGTTGGGGAATCTTTCTTATCTTGCCTTATACTTTCTGAAGTCTCTAGTCGGATTTGGTAGTACTCAAGGATATCTTCTGCTTGGGTTACTATATTTGCTCCGTTTTTGAGCAATTTGAGCGGAGCTTGAGAGAGCGGAGATGTGATTGGGCCAGGTAGCGCAAATACATCTCGTCCTTGTTCTGCTGCAAATCCTGCTGTTGTCAGGCTACCCGATCTCTCACCGCCTTCGATTATGAGAGTGCCATTTGTGATGCCCGATATAACTCTATTTCTCCCGATAAATGATCCCTTCGTTGGATTTGTACCTGGTGGATACTCTGATATAACTAGCCCGCCTGCTGCAAGGATCTCTTCATACAGATATCTGCCCTCTGAAGGATATATGATGTCGACCCCACACCCAAGTATGGCGAGCGTGATCCCTTTGTTCTTTAGTGTTGTGGAGTGTGCAATTGAATCTATGCCTGTTGCCATTCCACTCACTATCACTATCCCGCATCTGGCAAGAAGAGTGACAATATTCTCTGTGGCGACTCTTCCATATACTGTGTGGTTTCTACTTCCTACTATTGCGATAGAAAGACTTGAGTTTAACATCTTGAGTACTTTCTCTGGGTGTGTGTATGATTTTATGAACAAGCATATCGGAGGACTAGATATGGTGAGTAGACTTTTGGGATAGAGGGGACTATTTTGAGTGACTATATATATGTCTCTCGATAGATAATCTCTTATCATCCCATCAAAGTTTTTTTCTTTCAGATTCTTTATCAGATTGCTTGCCTCTTTTTGGCCAATAATCATTGCTAGTGTATTTTTGTCGGTTGTAAGTGTCCTTTGGTAATCATGGGAGTAAGCTTTGATTTTTTGAAACTTTTGTGGACCAATTCCTTGAGTTATTGAGCAGGCTAGGTGATAGTGAAGAGATGAGTCTTCTTCATGGTTGTTATTCATAGACCATTTCACAGTCGATTATACAGCTTTTGTTGCTACAATAACATAAGTAAGCTGTGTGCTGGCGCACGTGTCCCAAAGCCGCCGTAGTTTAATGGATAGAACGAGCCCGTCCTAAGGGTTTGATAGAGGTTCGATTCCTCTCGGTGGCACAGTAGATGTATGAAAAATAATTACTCAGCACTTCTAGGAGACAGGAGTTTCCGCAAAATATTCATATTCAGATTTATTGGAAACCTCCTTATGATTTCGTCGTTATTTTTTATTACTAAAACTTTTTTTGGTCCGGTATCTGCGGAGTTGAGATATTTTGTTGATAACAACATTTTTAGTATTGAATATAAGCTCATTGATGAACAAGATGAAGACAAGCTAGTCGAGTCTGCAGTAGGAGCAGAGATGAAAGACAAGCAAAATAAACTAAGTCCTACAAGCCAGTTAGCATCACTCTTTGGTGTCAAGACTAGTCAGATTATTGTCCCTGTCGATCCAAACTACTCAATCATAATACCCAAGATTGCAGCAAGTGCGAAAATCTTACCAGATATCGATGCTGCAAACGAGAATGAGTACCTTGATGCACTAAAATTAGGCGTCGCGCACGCTAAGGGAACAGATTTCCCGGGCAACGGTGGCAACGTGTTTCTCTTTGCGCACTCGACTGATTATGTCTGGAATATAGCAAATTACAATGCTGTCTTTTATTTGCTATATAAGCTTGAAAGCGGAGATGAGATAGATGTCATTTTTGAGGGGAGAAGATATAAATATATAGTGTCAGAAAAAAAAATTATAGCGCCAGATGACATCAAATATCTCACTGAAACGGTGGGGGAGGAGACCCTGACTCTCCAAACATGTTGGCCACCCGGAACCACTCTGCAGCGTCTTCTTGTTTTTGCCAAAAGGAAAGCAACCTAAGCGCAATGTCATAATATACAGCATACGTTTAAGGCATGACAAGTGCATAAAGTGTCACATATTAACCCGAAGATTTATCGGTCTGATCCTCTTACCTAATGCCAATCGCATATAGATCTCTGGAAGCATTTTGCGCAGGATTAAGTGTCGTAAGGATGATAAGTCTGCCATCATTTGATATCTCAAGGAAGTCTTTCGCAAATGGACCAGAATATATTTTTTGCTCATTTGTCCCGTCGTAATCAGCTACAGCAAGATTATTAACCACCCTATAGATGATATTTTTTGAGTTTGGATGGAAAGATAGATTGCCAATCTCGTCATTTTCGATCCTTTCAGTTGTGAAAACCAAGTAGTTTCTATCCTCCTTTACATCATAGACGTAGATGTTGTCTATCTGAGTATCTCTTACTTCCTGGGTCTGATTTGATCCAATAAGTGGTTTCTTTAGAATTTGAACAAGTTTAGCCTCGCTGGTTGCTTGGTACATAATTCTATTTTTATCTTGCGAGACATCAAGCAGGATAGAGGATGATGCTAGGAAATCACCCAGTTCCGTTTTGTACCCAGAAAGGAAGGAGTCTAGATTCTTTTTCCTCTGATTACTCCAGGCTTCAATGAGTGCTGGTGCAGAGTCTGTTATATCAAGTGGACTCGGATTGTAGCTATTGACAGACAGTAAGAAGGCAGAAGAGTATTCGCTTGGATACACGATATTCGGCTCGAACTCCGATCGTTGTCCCAGCCCAAAGCCACCAATAGCGACGTCAGACACATTTCCAGCCAAATTGAAAAGTATAAGCTGCTCATAATTTGGACTGAAAATGACATATATACTTTCTGGATCGATGTCTACAGGGAAAGCCGAATATTCGGCAATACTTGTAAGAGATGAAAAAATTGTTACTGCTCTAACATTTGGATCAAATACAAAGAGTCCATCTTTTTTTTCTTGAGATGGTGATGGTTCTATGATATCTACCAAATCTTCGTCAGCGCTGTACTTTTTTGAAAAAATCAGCGCTTTGTGTTCACCTGCACCAAATTTGATAGACTTTATTACTCCAATATTTGTGAGTGGGTTGAGCGAAGAGTTGATGGGATATAGCGTGGCATCGATGCTGTGTACAATTTCCCCTTTCACGATAATTGTCTTCTTCCATGGAAAATAGCCATCCTTTATTACTGTGAAACTATATTTTCCTGGTTGCAAATAAACCGTCGTATCCGTAACGCCCTTGAGCACACCATCTATGAATATCTTAGCGCTTTTCGGGTTTGACGTCACTGCCACAAGACCATTACTTGTCAACTCATTTTGACCTATTTTGATACGATAACCACGTGAATATGCAATGATTACGGTCAGTACAAGGCAAAATAAAGCAAAAAACACTATCTTCTTGAGCATAATGTATATTATACATCGTTAGTGCCCGGGGTGCATTGTACGACTTCGGCTGTTATGGATGGTTAAAATTATGATCTCTTTAGCATACATTGGAGAGGAGTTTTTCCATATTTACCATACTGGTGGCAGAGTAATTGAGCTCAAGAAGGATGGGTTTATTTTACCAAGTCACATTGATCGAGAAATGAGAAGAAGCAGCAATCTAGTCTCCTCATTCCTGAGTAAAGAAAATACTTTGATATTGATCTTTGAGACAAGAATGCAAAATGATTTTAGGCGAGTGTGGAGTAAGTATTTCTCAAGTAGCACTAGTGGTCTTAGGATAAAGGAAATACACGTGGCTGATGTCATTATGGCTGGCAAACATTCAATCACTGATAAGCCCCAGACTATGCTTCTTCAAGCAGGACTAGAAATGTATATACTACAAAAATCCACTGGATACTTCACGGACTATAAAAAGCGAAAGATTAGATTTTGTGGGGTTGGAAAAGATTCTGGGTTTATTATTTCAAATAGCATTATTAATGCTATATGCAGTCATTTCAGTATTTATCCCTTGTCATTTTATAAGGACCAAGGCATCATTGTTTTTTGCGAAAACGAATCAGAAAATGAAACATTTGAAAAATTACAGAATGCTCTCGAAATACCTGTGGTAAGTATGCTAGCAGATAATAAGACTATACTTGATAGTGTGAGAAATATTATCGCAGATAAGGCCATACTAGAACTTATATCACATTTTTGAATACTTATGACAGAGATGGTGGCGATAAAAAGCTCTACTATATGCCTCATCGAAAGCTATTCGGCAAGTGGCATACCGCTTGGTGTGTCTGACATATTAAGATTGGCGGACAAAAATACTTGTCTAGATCAAGTTGCTCGTGTTCTGAGGACTTTTGAAGATGAAGGGCTAGTGTCAGTCTATGAGCGAGAATATTACTTGTCTAAATCGCCAGAAGCAAATCGTGGTCATACCAAGCCTGTATCTTCAGGCGTGAAAATAATCAAGGTGAAAACAATGCTCAACATTATAGCAATGATTCCATGTGTAAAAGGAATTGCCATAACAGGCTCTGCTGCATTTGAATACATGCCCGAGGATGGCGACATCGACATTTTGATAATTACGGATAATAATGCGCTTTTTTTTTCTAGAATGCTGATCTTCATAATCACATCTTTATACGGAGGTGCAAGACGAAGAAGAAGTTCTCAAGTAAGGGACAAGTTGTGTGTTAATGTAATCCTGGAGGAAAGACAGCTTAAAGTACCCTACCCCAAGAGAAGTATTTTCAGCGCAAGAGAGATGGTAAGTATGAAGAAGTATTATGATGCAGGATCTTATATAGACAAGTTGAAGAGTATCAATGATAGGTGGGTGTCGTCATTTTTGCCGAACTACCCTAAAGCAGAAACGATATCAAAAGCGGCCCGACATGCTCAAAGTTCGGTACCCAAGCAGAAAGCCAACCTTTTTTTATCCATGATTAATAGTTTTTTGGCATTTGGCCAGCTTTGGTATATGAAGTCGAAGGTAACAAATGAACTGGTTACCAAAAGCCAAATTTGGCTGCACCCAGATACGAGAGCAGTGATAGTGTGATTATTGATATAATAGGCCACAAATGATGTAGAGTGTTTTTGTATTGGCCGCAGTGTTGGAATTGGCAGACAAGCACGTCTCAGAAGCGTGTGCCCTTAAAAGGCGTGTGGGTTCGACTCCCACCTGCGGCACATTAGAAACTGTTTCTGAGTTTACGATGAATACAGTTTCTTATACCCGAAGGGTGCTGTCACATCTTGGCAAATAGCCAATTGTTGTTAGCTAAATTGGAGGTATCGCATAGTGGCCCAGTGCGAAGGTTTGCTAAACCTTTGAGCTTTAAACGAGCTCACGTGGGTTCGAATCCCACTACCTCCGCCTTGTAGAATCAGTCTAATTGGCTGAGAAGACGGGACTCAACTAGGCCTCGGCGAGACAATGTCTGCCCTTTTTACGTCTATGTTCTGGATTGTCCTCATATTTCGCAGACAACTTGACAATAGTAAATCATTTATGATAAATTTGTAATTAGATGATAAATGTAACTTCGAGTGTCAACAAGCATCTTCGTTCTTTTTTGCGTAGCTTCCCCTTTATTTATGTAGCTTCATTTACCGTAAATATTGTTTTGACAATAGTCATTGCGCAGTCACAGACAGCAAACGCTGCCGGTTTTGACAATGCGATGATGAGACACTCCAGAATGATCATAAGCCATCTGGCCACATCGACAGATTCAATTTTAGTGATTGTTAACCCCGCGACGACAGCTACAGAGGCATCGCTTGGCATATCATTTGCTGCAGGTTACACAGTAAACGGAACACCAGCAAATATCACGGTTTCAACCGCCAGCTTGCCCGCGACCGTTATGGGTCTATCCATCACAGCTGCCCCAGGCATTGGTGCTGCGGCAACGGCTTCATCCGGCCAAAATGTGACTTTTGCACTCACGGATCTTAACATCGCAAATACCTATGGTTTCTACATAACAGGTGGCATCACAACTCCTGCTACGACTGGTCAGAAGATAAATAGAGTGTCAACTCACACGGATGGCACGCCAGATTTCACAAGCTACACAGACGCAATCGACAACACTAAGGTGGCGGTTTACATAGTAGATAGTGCGCCTACACCAGACGAAGACCAAATCGTTGTCACAGCCCGAGTCTCACCAACATACACCTTTGCATTGGCGAACAACACCATCACGCTAGACACTGCACTAGCCACAATCGAGTATCCGGGTGGTGCAAATAACGGTGCAGTTCCTGGAGCAACAGTAACCATTAACACAAACGCTAATAATGGTCACGCCATATGGCTCAAGTCTGGTACCGCATCTGGGCTTACATCTGCCACAGTGGGCACATCTATAGCCTTCTCCGGTACAGCAGCTGATGCAACGCCAACAACACTCTCTGCAGGAACAGAAGGAGTTGTGATTGATGTCGACGAAACAACAGACACACCAGGCACTATGACAATAGCCGCAGAATTCCTTGGTGCCTCAACAAGTGCAGGTGGTACACCAAGCACAAGTTTCCAAGAGATTGCAACAGCTTCAGGACCTGTGGCAAGTAATGGTCATGTAGTAACGATACTTCCACGTGTTGCAATTGCAGCGACCACCCAATCAGCTGACGACTACACACAAACCTTCACAGTAATAGGAGCCGGTAATTTCTGATGGCTTGATATTTGTGATTGTTTGTGATCTAATATCGAGGCTATATGCAACCATACATCTTTGTTAGACGTTTCCTTCTTGCGGCATCTCTGATATCGCTGATGCATATTCTTATCGCACCCCGTGTAGCTTTTGCACAGACGACAATCCCAACTCCTATACCAAAAGCAGGTGTGAACCTCACCCTTTCTCCTGTTTTTATGAACATGCTCGTAGATGCAGGGAAAAGCGTCAAGAGATCATTCAAGGTCACAAACAACAACGATTTTGTAGAAAACTACAACATTGTAGTCCTAAAATATATAGCGGACAACAAAGGGTCGATCATCCCAGCAGATCTCGATAAGCAAGATAGCACGGTGAAATGGTTCAAATTCAAGAAAGACAAAATAAGCATTGCTCCCAGAAGTACAGAAACGCTAGAATTCGAGCTCGCAGTTCCTAAAGATGCATTCCTTGGCTACTACTTTGGAATTGCTGTTGAGAGATCAAAAGATAATTTCGATACAAAAGATACGGCAAAGGTAATAGGTGCGCCCGCAATACCTGTACTTCTTGAGGTTAGGAGACAAATAGGTAAGGATATGGTCGGGGCTGATGCAGATCCCACAAAGTACAAAAACGGAGAGATCGCATCTTTCCAAACATCAAGTCCGTGGTATGAGTACCTGCCTGCGGAGTTTGATATAGCATTCAAAAATACTGGCAAGATCCATCTTGTGCCATTTTGCGAGATATTTATCGGCCAGGGAAAAAATACTGAAATTGCATCGGTAACAATCAACGAAGGCGGGGGTAACACACTTCCCGGATCTGTGCGCACTTACAAAGCTCAGTGGGATGACGGATTCATAGTTCGTGAGCCTGTCAAGGAAGACGGTGCAGTTAAGAAAGACGAAAAGGGTAATGTGGTCTACAAAGATAATATCTATTGGGATAAGCTAACGAAATTTCGCATTGGTCGCTATACAGCGAACCTAGTTCTTGTGTACAATAATGGACAGTATGATGTGCCACTCGAGAACCAGATTTCATTTTGGATATTACCATGGAAAATAATATTAATAACAATTTTCTTTATCAGCATACTACTCTTCGGACTTCGCAGTCTTGTAGTAAGTATATTCAGACCTTGAAAGGCATAAGATCGCTTCTTAATATAGCAATTTTTTGCGCACTTTTATCACTCATAGTCACGCCTTCTCGTGTACTGGGAGAGAATCTTTCGGGAATGAGCAGTCTCACCCCAGCCCTTCTTGATATATCTACAGATAATGTCGAAAGTGGAGGATACCCAGTGACTTTCGAAAACGGTGAAGATACAGCCCTTAGCATCCGCGCAAGTTTCATGCCATTTACACAAGACAGGTCAGCCGATGGCCACGGAACAATTAGATTCATGCAGGGAGAGACGTCAATACTTCGCAATTTTCTCACTCTTTCGGCTACGGAATTTGTAGTGCAACCAAGGTCAAAAGTCACGATAAATATCATGCCCAATAGTTTCTCTAAGATAATAAAGGGAGATTATTATGAAGCATTGATTTTCGGGACATCCCCACTTAGTGAGTCTGTTGTCACAAAAAAGAGCGATGCCCCAATATCAAGCTCACTTGCACTTCTCATCTTCTTGAGAAGTGATCCTACAGCAAGACCAAAATATTCACTTATTCGCGAAAAGTTGGATTTGCCGAACATCATGGTTAGGCAGCCCAACGAAGTAAGTTTGGTAATCGAAAATGATGGGAACACATATGGCGTACCAAGAGGCGAGGTGAGGATCAAGAGTATACTTGGTAAAAATGTAGCCAGAGGTACCATAAATGAGGATTCTGTGCGCATTATCCCAGGCAGTAGCAAAAAGATTGACGTGAAGATTAGTACCAATACGCAATATCTACCCGCCTTTCTTGGAGTTTTTGATATTGAGCTAAGAGATTATAGGCAAGAGCAAAAAAGTGTAATATTCAGCAAGAGACTATTCATCATTGATCCACTTTTCTTGATGGGGCTGATATCTGGGGCAGTTATTTTCGTGTTTGTTATATTATTATTGAGAGTGAACTATGCCAGACGAACAAAGGGTTGGCGATGACGCGCACCACAAAGTGTCACAGGATGCATCAAAAAAGAAGAAAAAAGGGGCAATAAATGGCTTTATACTCATTGTAGGCCTAGTACTAGTTGTATGCCTTATTCTCATCTTATATCTGTCTTTTGACATCGATTCTCTATACAGACAAAAACCGACAGTAGACACAAAAAGTGGGGCAAAGTATTCACTTGAGACACTTGGGGGATCGCAAATGGGGGACACGAAGCCGATCCACATAGAGCAAAAGTGCTATGGACTTGTGGTCCCATATGCAATATTCAAATCTACACAGAGGGACACTTGCAGTGTCTTTATATCACTGCGATCGCCTAAAGGCAATGTGACTGTGGATTACCGGCTAAAAGAATCATCTGATGTTTTGCCAGATATCAAGATGCGCAGAGTTAGAGCTGATAAATATATTGAAAGCCAGCTGAATATTAATGAAACCCAAATGATCATTTTTCAAAATGTCACATTAGAAGGTTTTGAGAAAACGGCTTTTTTTGAAAAGGGTGGAGCACATATCATAATTACACTCAAGACTGAAACAATGAATACAGACAGGGAGAAGGTGTTTGATGAAATATTAAAATCATTCTATTGTAAGGACAATTGCAAGTACAAGTTATGATGATTTGTATGAAATTTAATTCAGCGAAAAAATTCACCACAAAACTACGAGCACTCATAATCACCATGACCAGTTTGCAAGTCTTTTCTCTTTTTGCATTTCCAGCATCATCGAATTTCCAGCTTCGGGGCTTTGAGTTCGGCAGTGGGGGTGACGCAACCATGAACTCGACAAATTACAAAATGGAAGGTCTTGCAGGCGAGGTGGCGTCAGATAGACAATCATCCACCAACTTTGCAGCCAATTCTGGTCTCGAGTTTGTGCAGATGGCGCACACGCCAGGTGCATCAACTTTCACAAATGACAGCAATTGGTATGACAAACTAAAAATAATTATAAGTCAATCAAACAACCCTTCTGACACACTCTATGCTATAGCCATAAGCACAGATAATTTCTCAACAACTAGATATGTCCAAAGCGACAGTACTATAGGAAATAATTTAGGTATTGAAGATTTTCTTTCATACGCAGCTTGGGGTGGGGCTTCTGGAAGCTTCATAATCGGTCTTGATCCAGGTACCACATACTATGTAAAAGTGAAGGCAAGACAAGGCAACTTCACAGAAGGACCATATGGACCTGTAGTAAACGCGAGTACAGTGAACCCAAGCATAAGCGTTGATATCGATGTTGCAGCCTCGGATACGGAAACTGCTGCACCATATTCACTAGACTTTGGCGATCTTTCTATAGGGTCTGTAAGTACTACAGCTAATAAGATCTGGATTGACTTTGAGACAAATGCCTATGGAGGGGGAGCAGTATATGTGAAAGGGCAAAATACAGGGCTCACATCAGCTACAGCTAGCTACACAATCACATCTGCCACAGCCGATCTTTCCGCGGTGCAGACAGGATTTGGCCTTCGTTCAATGAGCGTAGCGCAGACGAGTGGCGGGCCACTTGGCATGACTGCGCCTTACAACGGTTCAAGCGATAATGTAGGAATACTCGATACAAGCTACAGGGAGCTCTATAGCTCTTCAGCCCCAATCGTAGGGGGTAGGGGCTCTGCAGTGCTCAAGGCACGTGTCTCGAGTGTCGTGCCATCGGCCGATGACTACACCGATGTGCTGACGATGATAGCTGCAGCGAACTTCTGAAGCCAAAGCCCCGAATTCTTCATCATATCGACTAATATATAAACGATTCCTGCCAATCAAAGCCTCATCGAGCCTAAAACCATACTCATCTTCCTCTTGCATTGACTCAAGAAAAATGCTTTACTGAAATATTGGGTGTTTCTATTAGTTACATAACCTAGATTAGGGATAAGTTTTTCACTGTGCGAAGCAACATCATCAAAAAGACAGTACTGCGGGTCTTCTTTATTCTGGCTTTATGTATCTATGTGGTGACAAATAGCTTTGTCTATGCTGCTGCAGGTATAAATCAAACGATAAACTTTCAGGGAAAACTAGTCGATGCCAGCGGCCTAAACGTCGCAAACGGGAACTATGATATGGTCTTCAAGCTTTATGATGATCCAACAGCTGGCACAGAGCTTTGGACAGAAACTTGGAATAGCGGAACTTCGCAAGTGGCAGTAACAGACGGTGTCTTCCGCGTGGCACTAGGCACTCACGCGACTATGTCGTCTGTGAACTTCAATCAAGATGCCATATATTTATCTGTGAAAGTGGGCACAGACGCTGCTATGACCCCTCGCATCAGATTCACTTCAGTGCCATATGCATTCGTGGCAAAGACTGTAGTGAACGATGCGCTAGATTTTGCACAGTTTGCAGACAGTATGACTCTCGACGCTGCTACAACGATTGCAATGGGAGCATACGACCTCTCACATAATCTAGACTCAAGTGGAGATCTCATTGTGAAAGACAATGGGGTGGAGTTTGCTAGGTTCGATGATACTGGCTACTTCACTGTCGACAATCTCAAGATGGATGGCAATACGCTCTCGTCCACGTCAGGTGCCCTGAACCTCACTCCTCTTTCAGGTCAAAACCTAAATGTGACGCTTGGTACGACTGGTGATTTCGTTGTGAATACAAATCAGCTTTACGTAGACACCTCCGCAGGGAATGTGGGTATAGGGACAGTAGCCCCAGACGCAAGGCTGGACTCACTAGCCACATCAGGTGAACAGCTACGCCTCACATACACAGATGGAACTGTATACACAGGATTCACAGTAGACAGTGGAGGAGACCTCACCATAAACGCATCAGGCAATGACATAACGCTATCTGGAGACAATCTCACAGTAGGCCTTGACCTCACCGTATCTGGTGGAGACATAACAGGATCAAACAGCGAGACATTTGACATAGGCGAAGCAGACAATGGCTCATTCATATTCACAGGTGTAGGAGAAACAAATAACGGAGCACTAACGATAGATCTTGAGACAAATACAATCCCAACACTTGCATCAAGCACAGATACAGCAATAGGCATAGATGAAGACCTGTCATTCATCGGTGCACAAACACTCTCAACAACAACAGGTGCACTAACAGTCACAGCAAACTCTGGAGACCTGGCACTTGGGACTGCAACAAGCGGCAACATCACAGTCACTCCATACACAGGCACAGCCTTATTCAATGTTCTGACAGGTAATCTCAAAGTAGGCAATGGCACACCAGGACTTACATTAAACGGAGAGGATGCCTACATAGAAGGGACACTAGAAGCAGACAGCACAGTACAACTGGATGGTCTCTCAAACGATGGAGCAGAACTCACAGGTGTACTCATAAATGGATCTAACCAGCTTGTGACAAGAGAGTTTTCACCAGCAGCTTTCACAGGTACAGCCACAGGACTCAAATGGAACGCCCTCACAGCACCAGATGGTGCACTAACACTTGCTCATGCTGCAAACACAACTACATTCAACTGGGACTCACTCACAACAACCAATGGATTCGTATACGGATCAACCTCCCTCACGTCAGGCAACCTAGTAGCAATATCTCCTACAAATGCAGCACAAACAGGTAACTCACTCTATGTCTCATCCGCATCAACAGCTGCATTCACAAATGGAGGAGTCAGATTCAACTTCACAGGAGCACACACAGGTAATGGAGTACAGATAGATGATGTAACGACAACAGGTACAGCAGCTAGAATAAATGCTAATGCCCTTACAACAGGCAAGGCACTTGATATATCATCCACCACAACATCAACCTCATTCACAGGACAACTACTAAACCTAGACTGGTCACCATCAGGATCAACAGAGATATATACAACAAGTGACCTTATGAAGATAAACGTAGGACAGTATGGTAACCCAGGGAATCTCTTCGCACTCTATGACAATGGCACAGAACTATTCTCTGTAGACCAAGCAAAGATCACAAATGCACTCCCCACAGAGTTCACATCAGCTGGAGACGTGAGTATGGCGTATGATTTGATATTTACGAATAGTACCGCTGCCTATATAAATTTCGATGGACCTGGTTATGTAAGAACCAGTAACTCGAGTGGCAACTACGACCTCACGCTCTCCGCAGCAAACTCTGGAGTCGTATATGTAGATGACACCCTAAAGGTCTTGACAGGTCAGACCATAGGCTCAACCTACACATCAGTCACCCCACCCACAAATGGACTTATAGTCGAGGGGAATGTGGGGATAGGGACAACCTCCCCCGGTCAGAAGCTCACAGTAGATGGAACATTTGGAATACTTGAGACAGGTGGCACACCCACCTATCACACTATCTTGCAAGGAGGAGACCAAGCTCTTGACATCACATACACCTTGCCTACTGCAGTGGCAGGAGGTACAGGATACGTACTAACAGGTAATGCATCAGGAGTCATGTCATGGACAAATCCATCACTAGTTGGTACCAAATGGAACGCCCTCACAGCACCAGATGGTGCATTAACACTTGCTCACGCTGCAAACACAACTACATTCAACTGGGATTCTCTAACAACAACCAATGGATTCGTATATGGATCAACAACTCTCACATCAGGCAACCTAGTAGCTATATCTCCCACAAATGCAGCACAAACAGGTAATTCACTCTACGTCTCATCAGCCTCAACAGCTGCATTCACAAATGGAGGAGTCAGATTCAACTTCACAGGAGCTCACACAGGGAATGGAGTACAGATAGATGATGTGACGACAACAGGTAGTGTAGTGGCCATATCAGACACAGCTACCATGACGACAACAGGCGATCTTCTCACGCTCACTGCAAACAATGCTACGACGGCCACAGGACTCCTTACTATTGCATCAAATGGTCTCACAACAGGATACAGCGCAGCAATTGATGGTGGTAATGTTATGACTACAGGTGGAGCGTTAAACATAACCGGTGCCACATATGTCCATACTGCAGCAGAAACAGGAAGTCTCATAAATATTGCGTACAGCGAGACAACAAGTGCAGCATTCGCTACAACCACAAATGGTATTCTCATAACCCCGACCATAAACACAACAGCAGCCAATGCAAGAACATTCAATGGATTATCTGTTGCTCCAGTTCTAACAGCTTGTGGAACAACAGCAGGCACATGTACCTTGAATGACTACAATCTCACCACACCAGCATTGACTCAAGCCACAACCAATACATTCAACATAAATGGGATCAATCTTGCATCATCAGGTGCACTAGTCCAAAATACAGCAGCTGGTGTCATAAACTGGACAGGAGCCAATATCCAGATGCCAAACACCACACAAACAACAGGCACAGTCACAGCAGTTGGACTCAAGATCACAGGCGGCACAGTTACATCAGGCACAGCATATGCACTTACAACCAGTGCTTCTGCAGGGAATGTGGGCATAGGGACAGTAGCCCCAGACGCAAGGCTAGACTCACTAGCCACATCAGGTGAACAGCTACGCCTCACATACACAGATGGAAGTGTGTACACAGGATTCACAGTAGACAGTGGAGGAGATCTCACCATAAACGCATCAGGCAATGACATAACACTATCTGGAGACAATCTCACAGTAGGTCTTGACCTCACCGTATCTGGTGCTGATATCACAGGTGCCAATAGCGAATCAATAAACATTGGTGGCACAGATGGAACCATTCTGCTCAAAAGAAACGATGCAGGAATAGTTACCCTAACTGCAAACGATAATGATACTACCGCAGCATTTACCATACTTCCAGGTGGAGCAGCAGGTCTTACCCTAGGAGGCGCATCAATGACAGCACTCACTGTCACAACAGATGGTACAGGAGATGCAGAGGTGGTCTTACCCACAGGATCCATTTCAGGTACAGAAGTGCTAGACAATACACTTGACTTTGAAGATCTACAACCCACTCTAGACCTTGATACTGCACTCACAGTAAACCAAACAACAAACACCTGGTCACAATCATTCACAGGCACAACCACAACAGGATTGACATATACAGCAGCAAGTCTCACAACAGGTACAGCACTTGATGTAAATGCCACCAATACAGCCACAACCTCGACAGCAATAAATCAAACATCTTTTGACCTAACAAATGCTCAAGCTACTCTAGCAAATTCTGCTGGCATAACAGGACTTGCAGTAAACTTCACAAACAATCCAACGATAGCTGGAAATACAGAGTATGCCATGCGCATCCAGAACCAACTCACAGCAAACACAACAGACGTAGCAGTTGCAGCTCTATTAGTTCTTGATAATGCTGACACAAGTGCTTCAGGGTCTACCCTCATCACAGATGCCTTAAAGATCACAAATACTGGTGGAGTAGGATTCACAAACTTCCTAGAAACACCAACAATTGACATATCAGCAGCAGGTGTCATAACAGGTGCAACAGGGATAACATCATCAGGCACGATAACGCTATCAAGTCTCTCAAACGATGGAGCAGAACTCACAGGTGTACTCATAAATGGATCTAACCAGCTTGTGACAAGAGAGTTTTCACCAGCAGCTTTCACAGGTACAGCCACAGGACTCAAATGGAACGCCCTCACAGCACCAGATGGTGCACTAACACTTGCTCATGCTGCAAACACAACTACATTCAACTGGGACTCACTCACAACAACCAATGGATTCGTATACGGATCAACCTCCCTCACGTCAGGCAACCTAGTAGCAATATCTCCTACAAATGCA
>CAZATL010000012.1:0-1607 GCA_964488055.1 uncultured Gammaproteobacteria bacterium
TGCTAAGTGCTAAGTGCTAAGTGCTAAGTGCTAAGTGCTAAGTGCTAAGTGCTAATGATAAGTTAATTATTTTCACCTTTATATGCAACTTGATGGAAAAAGAGTGGTTGTAACAGGTGCTAGTCAGGGACTTGGGAGAGAACTCTGTAAGACGCTACTTGAGTCTGGAGCGCATGTGATCGCTGTAGCTAGGTCAGAGGAGAAGCTAGTTGATTTCAAGAATCAACTAAAAGCATGTAAAGAAAATTTCACGTACGTTGTTTGTGACATTACAGACGAAGATCAGATCGTAAAAGCAGAAGAAGAAATAAAAAGCAACGGAGCACATATAGATATACTTATAAACAATGCTGGTGTATGGACAGATCTGGCACTTGAAGAATTGGATTCCGCACTTCGCAAAAAGGCATTTGATACAAATGCGCTTGGCAACATAAACTTCACCTATGGGATGCTTCCCCTTCTCGCAAAGGCGAAGCATGCCAGAGTCATGAATGTCATATCAGTAGCTGGTAACGAGTATGGCAAAAGTGGTGAATGGGCTGTGTACAATGCCACAAAATGGGCAATGCACGGATTCAGTCAAAGTCTTCGTTTGCTCCTTGCGACAAGACACCCAAATATCCACGTGTCAGACTTTTTCCCTGGAGGATTTGAGAGTAATCTATATGAAAATGTAAAAAGGGTAAATCCACACGACCAGCCATGGATGATGAAGACGCCGGACGTGGCAGAGTGTGTGATGTTTATGATCACACGACCAGAAGACATGAATATAGAAGAGATGACAGTGACGAAGGTGATGTGATATCTATTGAATCGTGTCATCCTGAATTTATTTCAGGATCTTCAAGAAAAATAAGATGCTGAAACAAGTTCAGCATGACAGGCCCAATATTTAATTTGGATAATTGTTGCTATATGAAAATTACAATACTTACATTATTCCCAAGCATGTTCCAGGGATTTCTCACTGAGAGCATCCTTGGGCGTGCGCAAAAAGCTGGTCACGTCACGATTGATTTTGTGAATTTGCGTTTCTTTGCGAAAGACACTTACGGAACTGTCGATGATCGGCCATATGGAGGGGGTGCTGGTATGGTGCTACGGGTGGATGTGATTTATGAAGCGCTAACCAAAATAATCGGAGAAGAGAACTTGCAACCTCTAGAAATTGGTGGTAAGACTCGTAAGGCAAATGACATAAGAATAATTCTGACTTCGGCGAAAGGAAATACTTATGCGCAAGCTAAGGCTGAAAAGTACTCAAAACTATCTCACCTAATAATAATTGCTGGACATTATGAGGGAGTGGACGAGAGAGTGATGAGCTTCGTCGACGAAGAGATATCTATCGGCCAGTATGTGCTCACAGGTGGTGAGCTACCGGCTGCAGTGATCGCTGATTCTGTTGTGCGACTACTACCTGGAGTACTGAAGAAAGATGATGCTGCGAGGAATGAAAGTTTCTCTTTGAGTGAGGGTGTAGGGCGTAGGGTGCAGGGGGTAGGCAAAAAAAATGTAAAGGAGAGGAGGAGGGAGCATCCGCACTTTACTAGACCTGTCGAGTTCATGGATATGAAGGTGCCAGATGTACTCATGTCTGG
>CAZATL010000012.1:1707-26680 GCA_964488055.1 uncultured Gammaproteobacteria bacterium
ATTACTTGCTCAACTCGCACTAGATTAGTGATAAGCTAATCGTAGAGCGAGTTAGTCCCGCCTTGCGGGGATTATTGTGATTGTTTATTGAAAATTTTATTTTCCCTATGTTCACACCAAAAACGGCTCTAACCTTTTCGCCCAAGATCTACGAGATGACAGGTATATCGAAAAAAACTATTGAAGAGCACATGAAGCTATACAGCGGCTACGTCACGAAATATAATGAGATAAATGAATCGCTTAGCAAACTCACAGACGACGATTATGCGAAGGCTAACCAAAGTTACTCGCTTATAAGAGAGCTCAAGGTAGAGCTAACATTCGCATACGGCGGGATAGTGAATCATGAGATCTACTTCGGACACCTTGGGGGCACGGGTGGAGCGCCGTCTGGCAAACTTTTGGCACAAATTGAGAAAGATTTTGGGTCATTTGATGCTTACAAAAAGGACATGAAGGCGACTGCCATATCTGCTCGCGGCTGGGTGTGGACTGCATGGAATAGTGGTGAGAAAAGACTCTTCAACTACCTGGGCGACGCGCAAAACTCATATCCTGTATGGGGCGCCACACCAGTCCTGGCACTAGATACCTATGAACATGCATACTTCATCGACTTTGGAGCAGCACGCGCAGGGTATATCGATGCATTTTTTGCTAACCTAGATTGGTCTGTAGTCGAAAAAAGCTTTGAAAGTTTATAATCTTTTTTAGCATTTAGCATTTAGCATTTAGCATTTAGCATTTTGAATTTGTTTATATGATCACGCTTCATGAAGCATCCAAATATTTTGGAGAAAAGCGCGCAGTACAAGGCGTATCATTCACAGTCAAGACTGGTGAAGTGGTGGGATTTTTGGGACTGAACGGAGCTGGCAAGACTACCACCATGCGCCTCATCACGGGTTACTATACTCCCACATCAGGTATGGTCACAGTCGACAGTCACAATCCAGCAGTCGAACACGTGGTGGTCTCGCAAAAGATTGGATATCTACCCGAAAACAATCCACTTTACTCTGATATGAAAGTGCGCGAATACCTGACATTCGTCAGAGATCTCAAGAAGCATGGCTCCATAGCACAGATCATCGAAGAGGTGGGTCTGACTGATGTGATGGATAAGAAAGTCGAGCAGCTGTCACGTGGCTACAGACAAAGAGTAGGTCTTGCAGCTGCACTTCTTGGCAATCCTAGCATATTGATACTTGATGAGCCCACGTCCGGCCTAGATCCTGTCGAACAAGAAAAGATAAGAAAACTCATCAAAAAACTCGCAGAGTCAAAGATCGTCATCTTCTCGACCCATATCCTTTCTGAAGTCGCAGATGTTGCAACCAGACTCATCATCATAAATGGTGGAAAGATAGTATATGATGGCGAAAAGCCGGGAAGTCTAGGGAGCATCGAAAAGCTTTTCAAGGATCATGTAGCCCAGGATCTCATAAGTTAGTGCTTTACTAAACATCACTATGCAAGCAATCATAAAAAAAGAAATAAACCAATTCTTCAACAATCCGTACGGATATATAGTACTCGGACTTTTCGGAGTCTTTGCCAATTTTTTGTTCGTGAAGGACGTGTTTGTAGTTGGGACTATCAGCATGAAGAGCTTCTTCCAGCTCATGCCATGGATCATTATGATCTTCGCGCCAGCGCTCTCCATGAGAGCGATCTCTGAAGAAAAGAGACTGAACACTATCGAAGTACTGAAGACTCTCCCCATCACAGAAGCACAGATAGTACTTGGCAAATTCGTCTCGCTGCTTTTCGCATGTTTTGTGGGATTACTTCTCACGATTGGATTGCCAGTTAGCCTAAATGCCGTGGCTTCGTCAGCTGGTAGCCTCTATATGCCAGAGGTGATAATCGGATATCTTGGAGTCATAGCTTATGCAGTGATGGCGATATCCATCTCGCTTTTCTACTCTGGGATGACCAGTAATCAGGTGGTAGCATTTCTGCTTTCTGCAGTGTCTCTCTTTATACTGAACATGGCTGGGAGCGATTTCCTTGGGACTGTATTTCCGAAGGTGGTGCAGGACATACTACTTGTTTTGAGTCCACTGAACCAGATGACACCATTTACAAATGGAGTACTTGACGTAAGATCAATTTTCTTTTTTGCTAGCGTCACAAGCGTATTTACATTTCTGGCGATAGTGGATCTTGAGAAAAGGAACTGATGAATATGTTGCAAATCACTTTTTGTAAATTATGAAAGCACAAATAATCCTAAAAAAATTCAAACTCGATAGTACATCTCGTGACACGCTAATTGGCATAGTCATAGCAGTCCTCGTCGGCCTGAATCTTATACTTACAACGACCTCCCTCAAGATAGATCTCTCAAAAGGCAAAGCATACTCACTCTCGCCGTCAACTGGAAAGGTGGTAAGTGCACTCAAAGATCCAGCCGAAATCACATTTTATGTGAGTGACAATGTACCAACATCTTTCCTTACGACAAAAAGCATGGTGGCAGATCTGCTTCGCGAGTACAGAGGACTTGGTAGTAAGTTGACTGTCAAGACTGTAGACCCAAAGCGCGACGAAACGGCAGCGAAGGATGCTGCAGAATATGGTGTACAACCTGTCGAGTTTTCGCAGCTTGAGAATGATCAGTTCGCTGTATCAAGCGGATACTTCGGAATAGGCATCAAGCTAAAAGACAAAAAGGCATCAATCCCAAGGATCGACGTCACCAATCTCGAGTACAACATTACATCACTTCTTTACAAACTTAGCCAAAAAGAAGATCAGAAAGTGACAATCATTGGGGGTAGTGCTGGCTTCTCACCAGACGGGAGCGGTCAAGGAGAGTCACTGGGTACCCTTACACAGGTGCTTGAACAGCAGTTTGTCGTAAGTCAAGGGACCACTGACACGCTCGGCGAGGATACAAAGACACTGGTCTTGTCAGACAGCCAGAGTAGTGCGCTAGACGACAAGGGTGTCGAAGGAGTGAGAGATTACCTTCGGGGCGGAGGTAAGGCGATACTCATGACGTCAGGGGTCGACGTGAGCGGAAATTTGTCTGTTGCAACGTCTGAATCAAAGCTCAAATTGATAGCAGCCGACTACGGCATAAACATAAATCCAGACCTTGTACTCTCAAGACAGGCGGAGATTGTAAACTTCGGTACAGATCAGTTCAGGCGAGTGCTTGCCAAGTATCCATACTGGCTGTCGACCAACATATTCAACCCAGAAGCATCATATACCTCAAACGTAGGTCATCTCACTTTCCCATGGACTTCATCACTGAAGCTATCAAAGAAAGATGGTATCGTGCAGAAGGATATTGTAAGATCAACCAAAGACTCTTGGACCAAGTCTGGTATGACTGATGTCAGTCCGCAGAGTATTAGCGAACCATCAAGTAGTGATATGGATGAGAAGCTGCTTGTAGCATATGCAAAAAGTAATAAGTATGGATCCGAAATAGTGGTCATCCCAAGCGTGAAATTCGTACAGGATGCTTTTCTTGGCAGATCTGGCAATCTGGAGTTTGTGCTAAACCTGGTAAACGAGTTTGCATCAGGTGGACTGCTGTCAGGCATAAGGTCAAGAGCATCACAGGCTGTGCAGATACCTAGCATGACACCCCAGAACAAGGATCTCTTTAAGTGGGGGAATGTGCTGCTTCTACCAGCACTATTTGCAGCATATGGAGCGTATAGGCTGAGTAAGAGAGGATAAGATAAGTACCAAGTGCCAAATTCCAAGTTCCAAGTGCCAAGTGCTATGGACTAAGTAAATAGTTGTTGGAATGATTCTTCCCTGCCATATAGGTAGGTTGCTTCGCCCCTTTTTTGTAAGTGCGGATCCTTCTTTTTGAAGGAGGTCCCGCCCGAGGCGGGGGAGGATGTCATTCTACTTGCCACAGCAGGCTGAAGTGATATAATATGTCGTGTCAGAAAGAAAACAAAGAATACAGTTTGATCCAGACTCTACTTTGACTGCTAAAAATGCGGCTATCAATATCAAGCATACTGATGACGGAGTTGCCCTGAATAATACCCCTATCCCTGTTGAATTATCACGCCAACACATATGCCTAGGATCTGCAGAAGCTATTGGTTGTATATTTTACAGAGAAGGTTATTGCCATGGCGACACTCAAGAAGCTTATGACAAGGTTGTTGAGTATGTACCTGCAGCAAACAGAGCATTCAATCGATTAAAAGGTTCTGTAAGAATTGGTATGAATGAAGAAATGACTAAAATGTGGAGAAAATGTCATATTATTGCTCGCATGGCAAGAGACGTTCTACTGCCATTGGGGACTTATAAAAATGGAACCATATCAGTGAACTGTCCAAAGGGAATATACGCGGGGGATATATTCCCCAGCGATGATACTGCATAACAAATCACCTCTGGTTTGAGTAATATATCTCCAATGTCTTCTTTAGCACTGGGAAGGCGAGGGAATCCCAAGGTATTTCATCTTTTGCGAAGAATCTGAAGCTTGCCACATCATCTTTTGCGACAAGCGTCCCACTCGCGATACTAACTGTGAAGACAAACCCGAGTGTGTGGTAGTTCAGTCTCTTGAAGATATAACGTTCACAACCGGAGCATAGATACTTGATATCTTTTACTTCTATCCCAAGCTCCTCTCTCATCTCACGCTCCACAGACTGTTCCGCGGTCTCCTCAATATCGATGAAGCCCCCGGGCAGATCCCAGAGACCCTTGGACGGCTCTACTCTTCTTTCTGTGAGTAATATCTCGCCTTTCTCGTTTGCGATGATGACGGCATTGCATGGCTTGGCATTTATATATAGATCAATATTGCAATTTTTGCATCTGCGGAGTCTAGGCGGAAGACTCTCGACCTTCCCACCACACAAAGGACAGTAAAGAAAATCAATTTCGTTTATTATGCCAGTATTTGTCATGGATAGTATTATAATAGCTCCAAGTCACTCTGGTAAGCGAAGCGCATCCAGAGTCTAGATTATTAGTAATTTTATGGTCAGATTCTGGACAGATGCCAGAATGACTGATTAATGTATTTTTTATGACAGTACGCACACGCATCGCACCATCACCAACAGGAAAAGATGTCCATGTAGGGTCGCTTGCCACAGCCCTCATGAACTATGCATGGGCCAAGAAAAATGGTGGACAGTTCATAATCCGTATCGAGGATACTGATCAGTCACGACTAGTGCAGGGTGGCGAAGAAAAAATGCTAAAAACATTTAATGAACTCGGCATTATAGCCGATGAGTCGCCATTGGTTGGCGGCCAATATGCACCTTATAGACAGTCAGAGAGACTTGGTATTTATAAGAAATATGCAGAAGAACTTGTCGCGAAAGGACATGCTTACTACTGCGTTTGCACGCCAGAGAGACTGGACGAGATGAGAAAAGCCCAACAGGCGCAGAAAGCTATTCCGAAATACGATAGGAAGTGTCTTCATGACCAGGAAAATATAAAAAAGTTAGTAAAAGATGGGGCAAAGCATGTCGTAAGACTACTCATTCCAGAAGAAGAGATTGCATTTGATGATGTCGTTCGAGGACATATCTCTGTGCATGGATCAAATCTTGATGATCAAGTGCTCATGAAGTCCGATGGGTTCCCGACTTATCATCTGGGGGTGGTCGTAGACGACTATCTTATGCAAATAACTCACGTACTTCGTGGAGAAGAATGGCTTCCATCTACCCCCAAACATATTGTGCTGTACAGAGCATTCGGATGGGAGCTTCCTGTGTTCGGACATGTATCGGTTCTTCGCAATCCAGACAAATCCAAACTTTCCAAAAGAAAGAATCCAGTATGGGCATCAGAGTATGTGGCAAATGGAATCTTGCCAGAAGCACTTCTGAATTTCCTAGCTCTCATGGGTTGGAGCCATCCAGAAGAGAAGGAAGTATTTGATCTTGAGGAATATATAAGTGTCTTTGATATCAAGGATATCAAGACGACAGCGCCAATATTTGATCCAGTGAAGCTTGATTGGATGAATGGGGAGTATATAAGGAAAGTTCCAAGTTCCAAGTTCCAAGTTCAAGTTGAAGAATACCTGAGTAAATACAGACCAGAAGAGTATAAACTCATGGAGTCAAATAGAGAATTTTTTGAGAAGTCGATACCACTTGTGCAGGAGAGAATGAAGAGGTTGTCTGAATACTTCGATCTTTGTGAGTTTTTCTACACAGCACCAACTGCATATGAAGTGGATCTCAAGGAGCACGCAGAACTTCTAAAAAAAACTGCATCAGCCCTAGAGTCTGTGACAGATTGGACAGTCCAAAATATCGGAGATGCCATGTCGAAGGTGTGTGACGAGTCTGGCACCAAGCGCGGAACATACTTTATGATGATGAGAGTCGCTATAACTGGTAAGAAGATCTCCCCACCCCTAAACGAAAGCATGGAGATACTTGGGAGGGAAGAGTGCCTGAGGCGAATTTCTAATTGCTCTAAATCCTAATTGATCTAAATAAATTCCAAAACCCAAATATTAATAAGGGAATTCAATTGACTATTGTTGATTCCCTGATGAAAATCAGGGGCAAAATAAACACATGATACTCACAGACAAAATTTACGGAACATTTTCGATAACAGATCCTGCTGTCGTGGAGCTTATCGGGGCTCCGTCTTACCAGAGGATGATGGGCATCTGGCAAAATGGATTGCCACCCAGGTATTTGGGTCAGAAACTTCGTGCATGGACATGTACGAGATATGACCATAGCTTAGGTGTATATCTACTCCTTCGCAGGCTAGGCGCATCGCGCGAGGAGCAAGTAGCAGGTCTACTTCATGATGTGTCTCACATGGCGTTTTCACACGCATATGACTGGATCATGGAAGATTACCAAAAGTCGTTAGAACATGTGCAGTCACAAGATAGGCGTCACGGAAGCTATATAAAAAGCACAGAGCTTTATGGTATTTTGCAAAAGCACAATCTGGATGCAGATAAAGTCATTGAGCATACAAAGTTTGAGCTTCTTGATAGAGAGCTTCCAGAGCTTTGTGCAGACAGAATTGATTACTGTTTGCGGGAAATAGACACTGTAGTTGCGAAAGAAATTGCAAATTCTCTTACGGTTTATAAGAATCAAATTGTGTTTCGCGATGAGTCACTTGCAATAAAGTTTGCAAAAATTTTCCTTGATAGAAATCGAAATAATTGGGCATCATACGAATCAGCCTCACGCTTCCATATACTCGCACGTACCATGCGCTATGCCATGGGCAAAGGCTACATATCTCCTTCTGATTTCACAGGGACGGACGAGGACGCGCTTAGTAAAATCGAACCACACAAGGATGATAAATACATTATGCGAAATCTAGAAATTTTACTACTTCCAGAACTTCCACTCGACGCAAAACAAACAACTGCTGTCATAAGATTCCGATACGTGGACCCGCTATTTTGGCAAAACGGGAAGATGATGAGAGTGTCAGAGAAATATCCAGAGTTTGCTGCAGAAATCGAAAATGAAAGAAAAGTCTTCACCGCCCCGATAAATATATTTGATGGGGAGTAAACCTTAGTTCATAAAGTTTTTAAGGTTCTTAAGGTTTATAAGGATTGTGGTGTAATTTTAGTGTCATATTGAGCTTGCCGAAATATGACATGTCACACATTCGGCGTTGCTCAGTGTGACAAATAATTAATGCGGCTAATACCCATCTGCGATTTCGATGCTCTCTTCGAAGTCGATATTCTCGTTTGGCATGTCTCTATCATCTAGTACAAAGTCATCGTAGAAATCGTACTTCTTGTTTCTAACGTCATCTATAGTTACCCAGAAATTTTCCTGGAATTCAGTCTTTGCCTTTATCTTTCCTTTTATGTCTGACATGAAGAATATATAAAAAATATTGTCCTGTACTATTTGGCCATCACTTCGTTTTCGTATCTTGTGGTAAAGCTTGTCGAGCTTCACGTGTCCGGCCTTCAGACCTGACTCCTCAAGAAGCTCGCGCCGCGCAGCATCAGCAAGCGACTCACCGAAGCGTACCTTACCTGTGATGCGACCCACTTTGCCAAAATATGGGTGTCGCAGTCTCCTATTCACCAAATATTCATTTACTCCACTCGCGTTTTTTCTTATGACCCAAGCTATGATGGATGTTTTTGGCATTCGCTCAAGTTTTCTTATCTCATCATCCAAGTTTCCTGTGTAGTCCTTGCCGATATCTGTAAGCATGTATAGATGGTCGATTTTTTCGACGTACTTTATTTTGAGAAGTTCCTTCAGATGGTAATTCGTGTGATCGCTTGAGATGTCCTCCACAAGAAGCTTGTTAAACTGCAAGCCAGATGGAGTGAGAGTTAGTTTTTTCAGTATCTTTAGCTGATGAATGTGGAGGGGGATGGAATTATTCATAATGTTTTCCGCCCAAGGCGGATCAGCCTCTAGCTGAATAAAGTTTATAAGGTTTAATCCTAGTGATTATCTATCTGATAGTTCAGTATGTCAACGTAAGAAGGTTTAAGTAAAAACTAGTTGCGAAATTGCTTGTGTCATTTGTAATATGAATGTAGGGGTATTCCTTGTGGATGTTCGTGCGTTTCGGGCGGGCATAAAGCCCGCCCCTACAGTTATAATGTATGCATGAATGGCAACTCTTCAATCACTTACCAAAAAGCCACAGATAGTGACTTGCCCCAAATACTCACAATTCTTCAGACAGTAAGAGGAGACACAGGTGATATGCATGTGGGCAGTTTCCTAATCGCAAAAGACAAAGAAAAAGTGGTGGGCTGCGTGAGAATAAAAGTACTTTCAGACGGCACTCTTGAGCTAGCAAGTCTAGGAGTCTTGGATATTTATCGCGGGCATGGTATTGCAAGAAACTTACTAACAAAGTTACTAGAGAGTGATTCTCGTAGACCTATATATCTTCTATGTATGCGCAAAAAAGAATCTTTTTATAGGAAGTTCGGATTCAAAATCGAACAAGTAGACATAATACCAACAATTTTACAGAGCGAATTTACAAGGATCTCAAAAAAACTCGCAAACAATGATAGAGAAATTATTGCGATGGTTATGAAGTGACAATTATTTATGCAATCGAGGTTAAAGTCATAAGACTTTCTGCGTCGTCATACCGGCGGACGCCGGTATCCAGAGGTAATTTTTTCCACTGGATCCCGTTTCCGAGCGGGATGACAGAAAAAAGCGCAACAGCCTCTAAAAAGCGTTATTTAGTTATTTATGAGCAAACGAATAAACCTTCGGAAGGGTACTGATCACACTGGTGTATGCGTGGTGTACTTTTGTCATGATGGAAAAGGAAATGTCCTTATGGCAAAAAGGAGTAGTAAGACAAGAGATGAGCACAGGTTATGGGATATAGGGGGTGGAGCTGTTGAGTTTGACGCAGACGTGATAGAAACAATCCACAAAGAAATAAAAGAAGAATATTGTACAGATGTCCTGAAGTGTGAGTTTCTAGGCTATCGAGACGTACATAGAATCAACAAAAGACGAAAAACCCACTGGATAGCTTTGGATTTCAAAGTCCTTGTAGATAGAAAAAAGGTAAAAAATGGCGAGCCAGAAAAATTTGATGAAATTGCCTGGTTCGCAGAAGACAAAATACCAAAAGATATTCATTCCCAACTCCCGAAGTTCCTAAAGTTATACAAATCAAAATTATATTAACTACATTTTCCATTCCATGGTGAAGGTGGAAGACTTTAGAGCACTATGATCACCACTTGAGGATGCACTGATCGCTATTCCATACATATCACACAGTGATTTTACTATAGCCAGTCCAATGCCAGCCCCGCCAGCCGTGACTGATTTGTTTGATCTAAAGAATCTGTCAAATAGTTTGTCTTTATCTTCATGCAGGATAGTAGCTCCATAATTTGTGATAGACATAAACCCACCCATCTCTGATCTATGGCACGAGATGTCTATCTTACTATTCACACTACTGAATTTAATAGCGTTTGTGAAGAGATTATTCAATATTATCTTTAGGTATGATTCTGGGATAGGCAAGATCATGCCGATATCAATATTCTTTTCTACTATTATGGATTTTTGCTTCAGTATTGCTTGATTGTCGAGCACTACTTTGTTCATCACTTTTTCGATATCAGCTCTTCCTTCTGGTGGCGAGTGTTCTCGTAGTCTTGCAAGTAGTAGTAACTCGTCGATGAGCCCAGCCATCTCAAAAAGTTGTTGTCTGATGTAGCTGACAGTTGGATCTTTTCTCATTTCGTTTGAATCTATTGAGTCTATGCTACTTATCATTCTTGTGAGTGGGGTTTTCAGCTCGTGCGATGCATTTGCGACAAACTCCTTTTGCTTTTGTGATCCAATTTTTAGCCTTTCAATCATCTCATTAAATTTTTCTGCAAGAATATATACCTCGTCATTTGGATTTCCTTTCATGTCTACCTTGTGATGATGGAGCTTGTCCAGATCTAGTCGACCTATGCTATCTGTGATCTCATAAAGTGACGAGAATGCTGTCTTCATCAGCAACAATCCAACACCGAAGCTAATGATGAGAGATGCAGTTGCCAAACCCATACTAATAAATACCAGATTTATGATAGAGGAGTACATTGGAGACAAACTACCTACTAACACAACATATCCTAGGAGACTATTGTCAGGGGTCTCTATTGGAGATGACAATGCTAGGTATTCATCGGTGCCAAGGACAATTTTTCCGGTGACCGTGGCATGACTTTTTCCTACTTGATTGAAAAGAGAAACAAGCGCGCTCTTTACCTGACTTGAATTGTTATTACCCGCAAAGACTCCGTATGATCTGGCAACGACATATTTTGTGTCGTAGAAAGCGACGCTAATTTTGGTCGAAGCGAGGTGTTGTCTCAAGCTTTCGCCAGTAGCGTCTTTGACGAATGTTAGTGAGTTTTTATCTATTGCTAGATGATTTTCTGTGATATTTTCAAGTTCTGCGATGAGGTCTTTCTTTATTTGGGTATATTGAGCGAGTGAAAATATTGTAATAAAGACAATACAGAAACTGACAATGATCCCAAAGACGGTGAACGAAAACAAGGTGGCAAATTTTTGCCTAGCGTTCAGATGGTGCATACCATATAACCTTTATTAATGATGGTTCTTATCTCGGCAGATGACTCTTGTGACAATTTTTTGCGGAGGTTACTAATATGCACGTCTACTGTATTTGACATAAGGTCATCATATTCCCCCCATACATGTCTCAAGATATTCTCACGACTAACAACAATATCCATGTGGAGCATCAGGTACTCGAGAAGACTGTATTCCCTTGGTGAGAGTTGGATATCGTCACCCTTCACAGCGACTGTGCATCTATTGAGATCTAGTGATATGTTTCCACAGCTTACGATAGGTGATGATTTGGCCGTAGTAGTTCTTCTGATCAGTGCATGCACACGGGCTTCAAGCTCTGCCATAGCAAATGGTTTCGTGAGGTAATCATCAGCACCTGATGAGAAACCCTCGACCTTGTCCTCGATCTGACTATTGGCAGTCAAAATGATGATCGGAGTGCTGTCGCCTTTTGCTCTGAATTTCTTAGCAATAGAGATGCCGTCGCCATCAGGGAGCATCCAGTCTAGGATGATGCAGTCAAATGATTCTTCTTCCATCTCATATCCTGCCTCTTCCATATTTGTAGCTATATCAACGACGATATCTTTCTTTTTGAAATAGCTCCGAATATTTTCGGCTATTTTTGAGTCATCCTCGACGAGTAATAGTCTCATAGGTGTTATTCTATCTTATACTGTGCCAAAATGGCGATTGCAGCAGCAGAATGGTCTTTAGCTTCGGATTTGCCTTTTGTGTGAAATGCGACACTTGCGTCTGTACCACACGCGCGAAGTAGATTTGGGTCACCCCCTGGATGACTGCCAAAATATGCTGTTATATCATATAAGCTTCCGTCAATTATCATCCAGCAGTCAGATGGAGTATTGTGATTTGAGACTTGTGAAGCTTTGGAGACGACAGGAGCTTCAACCACGTCGACTTGTGGCTCAATGGGGGATTGATCTGGGGTTGGTTCATTTGCGTTTGTGTCTTCTACTATATCTGGTGAGTCTTCTGTGGTGTCATTGCCTGATTGGACTCCACTTTCTATGTCCTGTGCAGCAATTGTGGCGCTACTCGTAACTGGTTTGTTCATAGCCACTGCGGCTTTATCACTAGGGATGACAGCTACGTCACTAACTGCACTATTCTTAGTATATGACACCAAAAGAACGACAGTAAGGACAACTACGAAATTGAAAACAGCGATCTTATTGAGATCTTTTATGATTTTCATGTCATCGAAAATGATTCTGTAAATATGTGGTTACTTGATATGCCAAGTGACATGAACTGCCTCTTCAGGCCGTCCATCATAGGTGTCGGTCCGCAGATAAACACGCTTGAATCTTTTGATCTACCTGTGCAGTCAAGTATTTTCTGTGCAGTTGGACGACTTTGTTTGTTTGTAAACCACGGAACAAAAAGTATATTGTCTGTTTCATGAACACTGCGAGGAATTTCTTCAAGGAATAGATCTTGATCTCCTTCTCGAGCTACATAAATGAGCGCGACCTTTTTGTTGTGACTATTTTTTACCTTTTCGATCATACCAACAAACGGCGTGACTCCAATCCCACCAGCGATCCATATCTGCTCACTAGCCCTCACAATCTCCTGGCCGAAGTTACCATAAGGGCCGTATACGACAGCAGGAGTGTCCACTTTTAGGCTAGTCAGAGTGAGGGTATAGTCTCCAAGAATTTTTGCACTTATACGAATTTCCTTGTCATGATAAACTGACGATGAGATCGTAAACGGATGGCTCTCGGGCGACATATCAGAATGCTTGAACGACACGAAACAAAATTGGCCTGGTTCATAATTGAAATCTTTTCCTATGGATCTCAATGTAATGTGCATCACGTCACCCACCCTCTGCAGAGACGAAACAAAAAAGTGGTGCTTGGGTCCGAATAATCTATATAGGAAAATGATGTAAATAGCGCTAGCGGTTCCTGCAATAATCCAAAACATTACCCAGTTTCTAAGATAAATATTGCTAGATAGATCGCTCCCTGCAGTCATAGCATGGACCCCGCCAAGTAGAAAAGACAACCCCATAAACTGATGAGTTGCCCGGAATATATTGTATGGCAACTTCACAAAAACTATCGAGATTAGAGAAAATATCAGGATATAAAATGAATAAATACCAAGGTTGTACGACAAGTCAGTCCCAGGTATGAAATATGTCTTTGCCACCTCTATCATAGGTAGAGACTGGATGATAAGCAGTAACGGGTGATGCATGAGAAGTAAAAATGCGATCATTCCAACACCATGATGTGCCTTCATCATTTTGTCCATTCCACCCACTTTCTTCTCAATCATTTTGATTCGACTAGACCAGATAAGTGAGTATCCCATATATACAAGCCCAAGCAAAGCTGTTATCTGACTACCAGATCTTAAGGGTTGAGATAGTGCAAGTGTCATATCTTTGCCTATCACCCAAAGCAATACTGTGACGAATGTAATGAGAACAAAACCGATTGTTATGTTTTTCATTGGTGTTTTAATTTTTTACTAATGAAGGTGTTTGTGGAGTGGGTGGCCCCAAAATATTTTGGGGCCACCCAAGATGACTTTGTTCATGAGCATTAGTCATCATCTTCGAAGTCATCATCGATCTCATACTCTTTCTTCTCGGATTCATGCCTCTTTTCCAGCGCTTTCTTTTCATACTCGTGTCGATCCTCTAGCTCGTCCTCATCCTCGTCGTCCCCAGATTCGGAGTGTGGCTTGCTAGTCGGGCTTGTAATAGGTCCTGTCGTCGGTGATGTTGCTGGTGGTGAAGTGGTTGGTGATACAGTGTTTGTAACTAGATACTGCGCCATCCGAGATATATTGGTTCCGTGTTGTGACTGATAAATGGCAGTCATATCGGTACCACATGTAAAGATGTTCCCACCAGAGTGCCCTGTTTGCAAAGGTGTCACGTCGTACTGCTTGCTAAAGAGTGTGACAATGCATTTATTTGCATTATTCGGCGTGGGTGTCGGGGAACTTGTGATACTTGTTACCAAAGCCGTGAATGTTGTTGGCTTAACAGTTGGTGTCACAGATGTCGTGACTGTCGACTTTTTTTCTTTGGCAATTTGTATTGTTGGGGTGATAGTGCGTGTCCCAAACTTCGCAAGGATGACAGTCTTTGCCCTGTCAGACGCCTGATCTGGGAGCTCGACAACATGATTGCGAACGACAGCCGTTTTTGGTTCTTTCACCTGGATGCTTTGCACTATCTTCGTTGCCCCAACAGCTGACGATGACACTGTTAGTCCGGTTAGGATCGTTACCCCAAGTGCAGATCCTGCATTCTGGATAACATATTGAAAAACTTTTTCCATGGGAAATAAATGGAAATGATAACATCACCATCTTACAAAAGTGGATATTAAGAGGGGATTAAGGAGAGACTAGTCCTAAGTTCCACATTCCAAATTCCGAGATTATGAATTATTTGCAAGGATCCTCCTTTTGAAGGACCTGTCCGCCGAAGCCTAAAAGGCGTAGGAGGAGGTGCTGCTCAATTTTTGAGCGGGGGAGGATGTCAAAAGAAATGTTGATAACATCCCCCTTGTTCCCCCTTCATCATAAGAGGGAACACCAATACGCTTGATAATGAGTAGTAAAGTCTTATGTCGTGCATCGATTACGACATGTCAGGTTATTAATTTTGTGATAAAATAGCCTCTGAAAGCTCAAATACCTACCATATGACTGTTATTAACTTGGCATTTGGAACTTGGTAATTGGGATTTGTTTATATTGGTGGCTGTAACTCAATTGGTTAGAGTGTCGCCCTGTGAAGGCGAATGTTGCGGGTTCGATTCCCGTCAGCCACCCCGCGTCAAACGCGGCTTCGCCCGAGAAGCCAAGGTTTGTAAGCGAGCCACGTTCGACGTGGCCCGTCAATATAATATATTATCAAAATGACGCATTGTCCTGACACCTCGAGGAGCGTCATTTCTACTGCTCTTTAATTTTTCCTAAAGCATATTTTGCAAATTCAAGCGTCTCTTCCCACCTCTCGTGGTTCGCTGGTTGATATTTTGAAATATTTTCATCTTTTCTCTCATTCCACGAATAATCAATAAGGTCATGCCATTTCGGATCCAAGTTTTTCTTAGCCCAATCCACAGCTTCTTTTTTTGAAGTAATTCTACCCTCTTCTAAATCTTGTAATGCTCTACAGAAATGAAGAACGAAGTAAACTTGAAAAAATCGGTTTTTCCACGGACCTGAATCAGCCAGGAATCCAGGAGTCCACACCTCGTGGAACTCTTTGATTTCCTTTATTAGATTTTCAGAAGTAATGGGCCCAACTAATGTTTTTGGGTCAGGACCAAGAACGGTAATTCCTTTTTCCCTTACAACCCAACGAACAACTAATGTATTATCATGATCGCTTTTCTCAATGGTCGCACTACCATTGTTGAAATACCAAAGTTTTCGTTCTTCCGTATCATTTACTTTGCCATTTTCGAAGCGAGACGAATGCTCCTTAAATTTTGGAAGAGGAAAGAAAGAGTATTCCAAATGCTGAACCCATCTACTGTCTCTTTCGCGAAAGCTCGTGTGAACTTTCTGTATCTTTTCTAGTTCATCAGAAGTTAATTCGCGATTTATTATAACTTCAAAATCCACATCGCTTGTCATATCAAAATCCCCTACAGCAAGTGAACCTTGAATATAAAGACCTACAAAATTATCACCGAGCTCCTGTTTATAAGCATCGGCCAATTCGTAGAAAACCTTATCTAATTCTGGATAATCTGTTAGCTTCTTCATAAGCTGAGTATATCAAAGCTTGCTTGTGAAATTTTATTTCACATAGTGGCAATTTGCTGCGCGTATCGCTTGGGTAGTCTAACTACAAAATTTAGATACACTTCTGCATATCAAAGGAAAGGACCTTGCTCTCATTCGAACCATATTGTCTTACATACTAATTGAATACTTCTTTTGCTTTTTTCACAACACTTTCCCAATCAGGACATGCATATGTATTTGCTGGAGAACCTTCTGGTACTTCTGTGTGGGTGAAGAGGAATATGTGGCCTTTGTAGTCATTTGGCAAATACTTCAGAAGCCCGACATTGTCGTCGATGATTCCGAGTACGTGTGGATATAGAGCAAGAAGCCTACCAGCTTTCCACTGATTTCCATCTGTGTGAGGTAGTTCATTTGGTCTTGCGATAATCTCTGCGTCAGGAAAGCCATTCTCTTTCAGCCATATGTGTGTACCTTCTAATACTTTTTCTGGTCTGATTGTAATGTATGCAGTGATAGGAATTATTTTGTGTAGAATTTTTACACCTTCTTTCGCTCCTGGCATAAGTCCCATCGTAGTTTGGAATTCATTTGAGCTACGCTTTTCTTCCATCCAAGCGTTTGCCTCTTTTGTCTGATAGTAGGGGACATTCTGGGAGTATCTGTACTTGGCAATCATGTCATGTACACTCAAGTTCTCTGGATTACCAAATATCTTTTGCATGTCAGCAAACCAGCGACCGATGGTCCAAGAAAGTGTTTCGTCAATGTCGAGGGCAATTCCACTTTTCATAAATGATGGTTAGTAATGTTTCTAAGGTCCGCAAGACTATAAAGCTAGAAATATTTTGCTTTACGAACATTAATAACTTATTTTTGAAAATCTCAATCTTAGTGAATTTAGTACAACTGACACACTGCTTCCAGCCATTGCCATTCCTGCAAATATTGGATTCAGTAGTAATCCTGTAAATGGATATATTGCTCCTGCTGCAAGTGGAATCCCCACAACATTGTAAATGAATGCCCAGAATAAGTTTTGTTTAATGGTGTTGACCGTTTCTTTTGACAGCAATAGTGCTTCATAGACTTTTTTAATATCCCCTTTTAGAAGTACAATATCAGCAGATTCTATTGCGATATCTGTTCCTGTTGCCATTGCTATTCCCACGTCGGCTTGGGTTAGCGCTGGAGCATCGTTTACGCCGTCACCGACCATAGCTACTAGTTTTCCGCTTTGTTGTATTTCTTTTATTTTATTAGCCTTATCTTTTGGCATGACTTCTGCTATAACGTTATCTATCCCTGCTTTTTGGGCTATATAATGAGCTGCCTTTGAACTGTCTCCCGTAAGCATCACGACATCGATATTTTTTGATCTGATATGCCTTATAGCATCGGCGATTTCAGGCTTCAGAGTATCGCTTATTGCAATAAGTCCAATAAGTTTCTCTCTCTCTTTTACCAAAACAACAGTTTTGCCTTCACTTTGGAGTTTGACTAGACCTTCATGATGATCACTAATTCCTGGTTTTGTGATATATATCATTCTGTCATTTATCAGCCCTTCCACACCCACGCCTTCAGTAGAATTGAAATTCGATACATTAAGTAATTCTTGGTTCTGTTTTTTTGCTTCGTCAACAATAGCCTTTGCCAGCGGATGCTCTGAATGATTTTCTATACTTGAAGCAAGCTGGATTAGTTTTGCTGAATCAAAATTAGTATCAGTCGCAATGATATCAGTTACTACTGGTTTGCCTTCTGTTATGGTTCCGGTTTTATCAAAGACAATTGTTTTAACGCTTTTGAGTTTTTCTAAAGCCTCTGCATTTTTTATAAGAATGCCATGTTCAGCTCCCTTGCCCACGCCCACCACTATTGCTGTAGGAGTTGCAAGTCCGAGAGCACATGGACAGGCTATAACGAGTATTCCAACAAAACACATAAGTCCGTAACTTATCGCAGTATTCACTCCCAAATATTGGGAGCCAACAAACACCCATAATGCAAAAGTTATTAGTGCAATAACCAAAACTATCGGCACAAATACGGCAGAAATTTTGTCTGCAAGTCCTTGAATAGGTGCTCTTGATCCCGCTGCTTCCTCTACAAGTTTGATTATTTGCGCGAGCATTGTGTCACTTCCCACTTTTGTGGCTCTAAATCTGAAAGCCCCCTGCTTATTTATCGTTGAGCCAACTACCTGATCTCCTATCTTTTTGTCTACTGGGATTGGTTCTCCGCTGATCATTGATTCATCCACAGATGATTGCCCTTCAGTGATAATGCCGTCAACAGGGATCTTCGATCCGGGTTTTACTATTACAATGTCGTTTATTACAACTTCTTCAAGTGGCACTTCCAATTCTTTTCCGTCACGATAGATGATTGCTGATTTGGCCTGAAGTTCAAGAAGTTTTTCAATTGCTTCGCCGGTTTTGAGCTTTGACCTTGCCTCTAAATATTTGCCAAGCTTAACAAATCCAATAACGACTATCACAACATCCAAATAGATATATTCAGGTGCATTAAGTAGCTTTCTGATAGGTGGGAAAAGAAGTATTACAGTGCTATAAAAATATGCAGTCAAAGTTCCAATCCCAATGAGTGTATCCATGTTAGCCACGCCATGTCTTATAAAGGTCACAACTCCATTTATAAATGGTTTGCCAATCCAAAACATAATTGGTGTGGCGATTATAAGTGACAAAACGTTAAAAACGTCCATGGGTATGGGAAGCTTCGGAATATTTGGGAAAGTTTTTGCTGCTATATCCCAGATCATAAGCACAAAAACTGTAAGAGCAATTGGGAGCGCAAACTCTGTTTTGTTTTTTTCTTCTTCAAGCTCCTTCAACTTCATTTCTTTGCTCATGTTTACCCCTGCGTGATCATGATGCATGTCATCGCGCTCCATTTTATTTTCGTCATGATGCATTACATGGCGCTCAACATTGTCTTTAAGTGAGTAACCAAATTTACTGATTTCTCCATTCATATTGTCTATTGTTACAAGCGCTGGATCATAAGTTACTTTTGCCTTTTCAGTTGCAAAGTTTACGTTTATATCAGAAATACCTTTTAGACTTTTAATCTTCCCTGTTATCAACTGTTGGCAGCTTGCACAATGCATTCCTTTAACTTCGAATAATTCTGTTTTCATTTTAATATTGATAATTATTAAGTGAACAATTTATATGCCATACCAACTTTTCCTCAATGATTTGAGTGTTTCTATACTGCCCTCAAGAAAATTTTCTACAGCATCGGCATTATCTATGATCTCTGATCTTGAAGATTTGAGCCTGACTTCTTTGGTCATTTCTATTCCGGCTATGTGATGGCCAATGAGTGTATTTATTGCTCTCAAATCAAAAGTTTTGTTGTTGTTTCCTAAATTCGGAACAATTGGGTCATTTACTGTGCGAGTATCGTTGTACCACTGTTTTTTTAAAGCATACAGCTCTTCAATAAGTTTTGGTTCGCCCGCCTGAATAGCTTGTGACAGATCATCCATCTCTTTTCTTTCGCTTTTCTCAAGCTGCTTCCCAACTAGAATGGCACCTTTATGATGAGTAATCATTGCATCAATATATCTTAGATCGAGCCATCTATCTGCGACACCAAGTCCCATGTTTTCAGATTCGTACATTGTTCTTTGATATTCAGGAGATATGTAATAACCCAATGCTGTCCCAATAAGCAGAGCAGCAATAGCAATTCCTGCTGTTAGATGTATTGATAATTTATTCATTATGTAAAAATAAAAATTATAAAACTGTAATTTTTCCGCGCGGAACACCCATGGCACAAGTTATGTCATAGACCCCAGTTTTTGTCGGTGTGAATTCAAATACAAGATTTTTACCTTTCTGAAGCATCTCTACCTGTCTCGATAGTCCAGGGAAAGCCATGCTTCCCATACATCCAAAACCGTCATCATTAACTTCGATTTCAATTCTTGCAGGCTGGCTATTTTTTAGGGTTATGTTATTTGGCACCATATCACTACTTGTTGTGTAAGTTGTTTTTATGACTTGAATACCCTCTTCAGTCATTGTTGCATTTGCTGTTTTTTCAATTTGCTTAGCTTGAGGGTTACTACCAGACTTTACTTGTGGTAATAAATTTTTGATGCCGCTCAAGTTCAATCCATTTGAAATGTTGAATATTGCCAGAGCTACAACGACAAGTCCCGCAAATTTATAAAAGTAATTTGACATAGCACCCTTCAAAAACGATGTGAGTGCTCCGATGCCGAGAAGACCCGGTGTTGTTCCTATTGCAAATGTGCCCAGAATAAGAGCCGATGATAAAGGATTGGCTGTACCCACGGCATAAAGCTGAACCAGCTGTGTAAAGCCGCATGGTAGGAAAAAGGTGGTTGCACCCAGAATCAAAGTACTTTTCCGTGAGTATGAATTTCCATTGCTGTTGTCAAGTTTCAAAAATTTTGCAACCCCAGCAGGGAGAGTTAATTGATAGTCTGACAATTTGGGAAACAGTCCAGTAAGTTGGAGTCCAAATACAAGCATGATGAGTCCAATGATTATTATCAGAAAACCCGTAAATCCAAGAGAGATACTAAACACTGATCCAAGCAAGCCTAGGAGTGTTCCAAATATAAAGAATCCGGCAATGCGGCCAATATTAAAAAATACTTGACCTTCAAATTTTTTAATAGAAGTGGTGTTTGGATTATCTTGTGCATACTTTGCACTTACACTAAGAACCATTCCACCAACCAAAGCTGCACATGTCGAAACGCCTGCAGCAAGGCCCAATATTAGCACCGCAGAAAGATTCGACAGGTTATTAGAGGCAAAATCAGTAAATGAGAAAATTTTCGAGTCCCTAATGATAAATACAAATGCCAGGATAATTGCCGTCATCACTCCAACATCTGTGTAATCAGCGAGATTTCTAGAAAACCATGTTTTGGGTTTCTCCCTTCCTACTCCATAGCCAGCTTTCCTAATTGAGTGGTGCGCATCATTTATGGAGAACTCTTCTAAGTGACCTATTTCAGCATAACCATGTTTCCTGTTTACTATGACATATTCCACAGATTTTACTTTTCGCAATGAATCTGTGAGTAACAACTCACATGATTTACAATGCATGCCTGCAATTTCTATTTTTGTTTTTTTCATGGTATCCACATTAAATTTCAATTGTGGATATATTACAAAGTGAAGTATTAAGATTTTGTGAGGACAGAAGAATCTTGAAAGATCGGCATAATCACTGAAAATGTACTTCCTGTGTTTATTTCGCTATTTACTTCTATATAGCCTCCATGAAGCTTTGCAATGGATTTGGCGATAGGAAGGCCAATACCCGTCCCCTTGGTGTTCTTTGAGCTTTCACCTCTATAAAACCTGTCAAAAACTTTATCCAAGTCATTGTGGGAAATTCCTTTGCCCGTGTCAGCAATCGTCACGATAATCGAGTTTTTATTAATAGAGGCTCCTATGTTTACAGAACCTTTTTCTGTGTAGTTTATTGCATTTTCCACAATATTAATAAACATTTGTGCAAGTTTGTCTCTCTGTCCCTTTACATAAATATCTTCACTCATATCAAATCTGACATCAATGTTTTTGTCTAATGCAAGCTTTGCTCCAATGTCTGCTACCTCATCAAGCAATTGACTTAAATTAATTTTTTCAAAACTATGGTTAGTCTGTTGAGACTCTGTCCAAGCAAGGTCTAGCACCTGGTTTAGAGTATTTTTAATACGATTAGCGTCTTTTAGGGCCTCACTAATTATCTTCTGATATTCTTTTTCGCTCCTATTGCTTCTTAAACCGACTTCAAGAGTTGTTTGAAGTGTGGCAAGCGGGGTCTTTATCTCGTGTGCCATGTCTCCAATAAATTGTTGTTCCCGACTTAGCGTATCTGACACTTCTTGAAGCAATTTATTGAAAGCTTGTGTGAGTATCTGAAGCTCTTTAGCATTGCTTGTATCAATCATTTTTGTATTCAGTTTTTTCTTATCTAGACTGCTTATCTGTGTTGTTAGGTCTGATATTGGTTTTATGGTATTTTTTACGACAACAAATCCAGAAAGACCCATCACAGAGAGAAGAAATAAGAAAATATGGTCACTATGAGGGAGCATCAGAATGTGAACAATTACGTAGAAATATATGGAAAGCACAATTAGACTAAGGAAGTACCAGGCATATAGGCGGAACTTGAGCGTATTGGTAAAATCAATTTTCATTGCTCTTGTGACAACTTAAATCCCACCCCATGAACCGTTTGTAATAGTTTCTTTTTTCTTCCTGAGTCAATTTTTTTTCTGATTGATGCAATAAACACATCAACAACATTTGACATTGAGTCAAAATTGTAATCCCAAGTGTGTTCAATGATTTGAGTGCGCGTGACAACCTGATTTATATTTTTAGATAGTAGGTCAATAATGGCAAATTCTTTGGGCGTAAGATTTACTAATTTCCCACCTCTTTTTATTTCGTGTTTTTGTGAATCAATTTCAAGATCATTAATGATTATTGCAGTTGCAACTTGTTTGTATGTTCTTCTAAGTAGAGCCTGGATGCGAGCCAGAAGTTCTGGAAATTCAAATGGTTTTGTAAGGTAATCGTCAGCTCCAGCATTAAGACCATCGACTTTTTCATCAAGTTTTGATTTTGCAGTGAGCATAAGTATTGTAACTTTGTTATTTTGTTTTCTTAATTCTTTGCACACCTCGATGCCGTTTTTTTTTGGTAGCATCACGTCAAGAATCACCAAATCGTAATTTTCTGCACTTGCAAGATACAAACCATCCTCGCCATCAGATGCTGTGTCTATAGCGAAACCTTCTTCTTCGAGACCTCTTTTGATGCTTTCGGACAATCTTTCATTATCTTCGACCAGGAGTATTCTCATATGGAAAGGCATTGTACATTTGAAAGAATGAATATTCTATGAAGACTGTTCTTTGTCAAATATTTGCCTAGCTTTACTAACAACGCTTTCCCAGTCTGGACAGGCGTAGGTATTCGCGGGTGAGTCTTCTGGTACTTCTGTGTGGGTGAAGAGGAATATGTGACCTTTGTAGTCATCTGGCAAATACTTCAGAAGCCCAGCATTGTCGTCGACTATCCCAAGTACGTGTGGATACAGTTCAAGCAGTCTTCCAGCTTTCCACTGATTTCCATCTGTGTGAGGTAGTTCATTTGGTCTTGCGATAATCTCTGCGTCAGGAAAGCCATTCTCTTTCAGCCATATGTGTGTACCTTCTAATACTTTTTCTGGTCTGATTGTAATGTATGCAGTGATAGGAATTATTTTGTGTAGAATTTTTACACCTTCTTTCGCTCCTGGCATAAGTCCCATCGTAGTTTGGAATTCATTTGAGCTACGCTTTTCTTCCATCCAAGCGTTTGCCTCTTTTGTCTGATAGTAGGGGACATTCTGGGAGTATCTGTACTTGGCAATCATGTCATGTACACTCAAGTTCTCTGGATTACCAAATATCTTTTGCATGTCAGCAAACCAGCGACCGATGGTCCAAGAAAGTGTTTCGTCAATGTCGAGGGCAAGACCACGAGTCATAAAAATAAAAAACTAAAAAAGTAGAAAAGTAAAAATATTTTTATTTATTATTTTTATACTTTTATATTTTATTGTTAGCCCATTATCTCCTGCCAGTGTTTGTCTACTTCGACTGTGAGGTCTAGGAATATCTTTTTGTGTGTGGCAAGCTCTATCTCCTTGCGGGCATAAGCACCAATTTCTTTGATCTTCCTACCTTCTGCGCCAATGAGCATTCGTCTGTATCTGGTGTCAGTCGTCAAGAGTCTGGCCTTCACATATGTCAGGTCTTTCGTGCGCTCCACAATCTCGTCCACAACTGCAGTTGTCGTGTATGGTATCTCATCTCCCGTCATGATAAACACTTTCTCACGAATGAGCTCTGCAATAAATAGTCTACTGTTCATGTTTAGCACTGGATGCACAAGATCTGGTGGTAGCTGGTAACCTTCGTCTGTTTTTTCTGGGATCATATCGAAGAGCTTGTCAAGCAGTGGCTTCAGGTGTTTGCCCTTCAGAGCAGATATCTGCATCACTGTATCAAACTCATCCTCGAGGAATCTGTACTGCGCCAGATATGACTTGTCCTGATAATCAATTTTGTTGATGACCACTATCACAGGTTGTGTGATATGTCTGACAATGCCAAGCACCTTCCCTTCTTCCATATCGCGTCGCCTCGTATGATCGACCATGTAGAGCGCGACATCAAACCCACTTCCTAGCGATTTCATAGTCTGTTTGTTGATACTCAAGGCAAGTGTGTCGTGTGCTTTGTCAAATATACCCGGTGTGTCTGTGAAGACGATGTCGCCTCTGTCATCACTATATACGCCACGTATGGGGAAGCGGGTGGTTTGTGGTTTGGGGGAGGTGATTGTGACCTTCGTCCCGACAAGCGTGTTGACGAGCGTGGACTTACCTACGTTTGGTCTACCTATTAGTAATACTGTTCCTGATTTCATAGTCTTTGAATCATGCTTCGGCAAGCTCAGCATGACATTTGTGTTCTTTAACGTTTGTCACCCTGAGCCTGCCGAACGGGTGACACATTTCAGACTGAATTATACCATCAAATTGGCTTATCCTGATAGCAAAAAGCCCAAAAGTTGTCAGGGGTCAGTAGGCAGTTGGGAGCGTGAACGTTATCCTTCGAGCCTGTCGAGAAGTTAGGCGGACTAGATATGAGTTCTCGAGTCGTCGCGTCTGACGCGACATCCCTCGAACAGTAATCAGGTTCTGTTTTCAGAGAACACTCATCTGATGTGGTTCGCTGATCATACCAAAGAGGTATATGATGGTTATCCCGAGTATGAAGATGGCAATTAGCCTCAAGGATTTGACAAGGCCTTGCTCTTTCTTGAGCTCTGGCACTAGGTCTGATGCTGCGATATAGATGAATCCTCCCGCAGCAAATGGAAGTATGTATGGCGTGACAAAGCTTGCCTGTGTAGTCAAGAAATATCCGAATATTCCACCTAGCACCATGGTCAGAGCCGTGAGGAAGTTGAAAAGAAGTGCTTTGGACTTGCTAAATCCTGCATACACAAGCACCCCGAAGTCTCCGATCTCCTGTGGTA
>CAZATL010000012.1:26780-27987 GCA_964488055.1 uncultured Gammaproteobacteria bacterium
GACTTGCTAAATCCTGCATACACAAGCACCCCGAAGTCTCCGATCTCCTGTGGTATCTCATGAAGTGCCACGCTAAAAGCCGTAATTAGTCCTAGTTTCACGTCGACAGCAAAAGCCCCTGCCACAAGCACCCCATCGACGAAGTTGTGTATCCCGTCTCCAATGAGATTCATCCATCCTATTGTGTGTTTTTCTTCGATCCCATGATGACAATGATGCCAGTGCAAGACCTTTTCGATTATGAAAAACATCGTAAACCCAACAAGTAGTGGCAAGAAAACTACTTGTGCATCATCAATTTGTTCGAGTGACTCTGGCAAAATATGGAGAAACGCAGCTCCGAGTAGCACTCCAGCCGAAAGACTCACCATGTAGTAGATCGCACGATCAAGATATTTGCTGTTTAGTTTCACAAATATTATGCCACTCAAGCCGAAAAGGCCAATGACGAGAGTAGTTGTGATTATATACAAGAGCTTTATATCCATATCTATGGTGCAATTATACTATCTGTAGCGGGCCTTTTTGTATACATATGCGAAGATCAAGATCCAAGCATTTTGTAGTACAATGGCGGAGTGATATCTACAAGATAACCTATTCTTCGAGTGAATCCGCCCTGGCGGAGGAATCGAGAAGCATCAAAAAGTAGTTCTCGACAAGCTCGAACAGTAGTATCAAGTTAAATATAAATTTGTATTTTTTGGTTATATGAAAAAGATTCTAGTAACAGGTGCATTTGGGCTAGTTGGGAGTGATCTTGTCGAAAAGCTCGCAAGTAAATATGGCAAAGAAAATATCATAGCCATAAGCCACAAATCAGGCGGCGACATACAAGCGACCATCGAGAAGGGCGACGTGAGAGAAAAAGACGTCATAGCAGGCATAATCGAGAAACATGGAATAACAGAGATCTATCATCTGGCAGGACTACTGTCTGTTGGGAGTGAAAAAGATCCCAACCTTGCATGGGATGTGAATCTCGGTGGGCTGAAGAATATTCTAGACTTGGCAGTGCAGTACAAGTGCAAAGTCTTCTGGCCGTCGTCGATTGCTGCATTTGGTCCAACCACCCCGAGGGACAATACTCCACAGCATACTGTGCTTGAGCCAACCACCATGTATGGTGTGAACAAAGTCGCAGGAGAACTGCTCTGTCAGTATTATTTCCTGAAGTATGGACTCGATGTGAGATCGCTCCGCTATC
>CAZATL010000013.1:0-12870 GCA_964488055.1 uncultured Gammaproteobacteria bacterium
ATACACCTAGGAAATCAGTAATCCTTACCCAACTTGTTCCATTCCAGTATTCCCATGCTACTTGTCCAACTACGCCGTTTGTCGTTATCCCATAAGAAATAGCGTCGAACTTTTCGCTTTTGCCGAAGTATAGAATGTCACCTAAATCTGAAACCATCGATATATCTTCACTATTAATATTTGCTGCATCTGCCGTCTCATCGTAATAATTACCAGAAACATAACTCCAAACCCTATCAAGCAAACCATACTGAGATACAATTGTGGTGGAATTTGCGTCAAAATCAGACGTAGCATATGGAGGTACTCCTTTCTTGTATACTAATTTGTGACTACCAGAAACTTCTGTAATCCAACTAGAACAGCCAGATATTGTTCCGGAAAAGCCAGCCGCGTCTCCGTAAAATACCCATACATTTTCTCCGTCACTGGAGAGACCAACAAAAGAATTGTTTATTGCAGACGATGACACTGTTGCCGGTTGAGACCAACTCACACCATTATAATAAACCAATCTCACTGTCTGTGAACAACCCATGTTATAAGCAACATATACATTACCATTGTCATCAGAAACGCTAGTAAATGCCGTCCCATTCATACCTGACTGATCAGTTACGGTAGTTTCTGGAGACCAAAAAGAGGGTAAATCGCTGTCTGACCGATATCTCCAGTAGAGTGGAACACTGGCATCAGACGCTACATAAATAATCCCAATTTTTGCCCCAAATCTTACGATTGAAGGGCTATGACGATTGGTTGCAGAAGGAATAGAGTCTAATGTCGTTTGAGAGATAGACCATGTGGGGGCAACTTCCAGTCCGCTAGAGTAATAGGCAGATACTTGATTTTTTGATCCATCATAGTATCTAGTTGCAAGCCAAATTCTTTCGGAATCTTCTAGCTCAATCACAGCGCCACCAAATGATTTTGAACTTGAGGTATTATCAATAGCTATCTGTTCTGTTTCGAGTAACCAGGAGGAACCTATCCCTTTCGTCAATTTTCTATAAAATACATCAGCGGATGTACTTGCGGATGGAAATACTCCAGAGTACACAAGGTAAATGTTGTCGGTCGCGTCGACAACAGCTGACGCATACTTAAGATTAGTTGTGTCAAATGAAAGATTTCCACTGCATATCCAACTGGATCCATTATCAATGGAGTAAAGCCACCAAAGTCCCCCAGACCCACAAGTAACTATACTAGTTCCCATTTGTAAAAAAGAATGCAATGTTCCGTCAGAAGTTTTTACTACATTTTTCATAGTAGAAGGTTGAGTTGCGGCTGTTGTTGATGAGTATCCGGCAACCGCAGGAGAAATATTTGCCGTTGAAGCCGTGTTTGGAGTGGATGTAAGGACTGTGATTTGCGTAGATCTTACTCTCGAAGGAGATGTGGTGTTTTCTGTCCAGGTAACTGTAATTTTTCCACTTCCATCAGGTGTGCTAGTAGCACTAGCCCAATTCACCTGTGGTATCGATGCAAACTGTACACCGACAGGAGGAGTGGAGTAAGCAGTAGTTGTTCTAGCTCTGACATAGTAGTATGGAGTACTCTCACTATTTACTGTAGTAGTTACCCAGTCAGTATTGGGGATAAATGAAAGATACCCATCAGCTGTAAAGGTGGTATTTGATACTCCCAGGAAATCAGTAATCCGTACCCAACTTGTTCCATTCCAGTATTCCCATGCTACTTGACCCCCAACACCTGCTGTTGAGACATCCCACGATATGGCATCATACTTCTCTGTCTGACCAAAATAGATGGCATCTCCCACTCCTGTCACCATCTGTGTATCAGCTGATGTGACATCTCCTGCAACACTAGTTATATTCGTAAATGCAGACGACACCTCACTCCAGGCTTTGTCAAATATTCGGTGGTAGGAGACTACGGGAGTAGCTGCGGCGTCACAGTCTGATGCAGTAAATGGAGGAGAGCACTTTTTGTATACAAGCTTACGAGAGCCAGAGAGGCTAGTGCTTAGGCCGGATGTTTCGCCGTAAAATGCCCAAATATTCGTGCCATCTGTTGAGATTGACACATTCCCTGTATTATTAGATGCTACAGATAACAAAGCTGGAGATGAGAAAAATGAACCGTCATAGTAGGAGATACGAGTAGCTCCAGTATTTCCAAATATAAAATAAACATTTCCATTAACGTCACCTGTTGCTGCTGTGACAGGGTTTGATGAAGAGGAAAAAACTGTTGACTCTGGACTCCATGTTGTGATGGAGTCACTGTCGGTGCGGGTTCTCCATTTAGTAAATGTAGTAGATTGTTCATTATAAATTAAACTCATTTTAGTTCCATATCTCACCAAAATGGGTATGAAATATACTGCGCTGGTATTTGCAGTGGTAATGGATGTATTAGAGGCTGCCCACACAGGAGTAGTAGATAGTCCATCAGAATAATAGACAGATACTTGATAATTAGTTCCATCATAGTATCTTGTAGCAAGCCAGAGTCTAGTTGTTCCTTCTAGCTCCATGGTGGCATAGTGATAACCAACTGTGCCAGAGCCTGAAAGGACTGTCTGCTCTGCTTCGAGAGTCCATGTAGAACCTACTCCTTTGGTCAGTTTCCTGTAGTAGACATTTTTGGTGGTACCACCAGTACTTGCGACTTGTGAGTAAGTCACATACACATTATCTGATGTATCAAAAGTAGCTGATGCATACATAAGATTTGTAGTATCTGATGACAGATTTCCTCCACATGACCATGTTGAGCCAGAATCTGTAGAGTAAAGCCACCATAGCCCGCCAGAACCACACTTGATAACATCAGTACCCAACTGAACAAATGAGTGAATTGTATTTTCTGAAGTTCTCACGATATGTCTCATGGTAGAGGGTTGTGTAGCAGTTGTAGTTGACGAATAGGTAGCAAGAGGAGGGTTCAGATTAGTCGAAGAAGCGGAATTGGGAGCTGATGTGGTGACTGTGACTTGAGAAGATCTTACTTTGGTAGGAGAAGATGCGTTCTCTGTCCAGATGAGATAAATCTTTCCGCTTGAGTCAGGCATGATTGTCGCATCTGGATAGTAAAAGGCGGGAATAGAATCAAACTCAACGCCTACTGGAGAAGTAGCAAAATTTGTTGTTGTCCTTGCTCGAATATAGTAGTAGGGCGTTGATTCACTATTGACTTGGGTAGTAGCCCAGTCTACAGGATCGGTGAAACTACCCCAGCCATCTCCCTGCAAGTTCGTGTTTGATGAAGCGGTAAATGAGAGTGTACTCCATGTCGAGCCATTCCAATACTCCCAAGCAATGACTCCGCCAGCGCCATTTGTCGATACATCCCAAGAAATTGCATCAAATTTTTCAGTCTTACCGAAATAAAGTGTATCGTTCTCTCCGGAGCCTCTAGTAGACGAGACCATTTGGGTATCAGCTGATGTCGTATTCCCTGCATCTGTTGTGTCATCTAGATAGATATTATCAACTACACTCCAGTACTTATCAAATACCCCATGATAAGAGACTACAGGCGTAGAAGAAGTATCACAGCTTGCTGTAATGAATGGAGGAGAGCATTTTTTGTATACAAGCTTTCGAGAGCCAGATAGACCAGAGGTGAGTCCGGTTGTTTCTCCATAAAAGACCCATGCACTTGTGCCATCAGTCGACAGAGATACAAAAGAATCTGCTACTGCTGCAGACGATACTGTTGAGTATGCTGCCCATGAAATGCCGTTGAAGTAACTCAGCTCAATGGCTGCTCCATCGTTTGCCGCAACATACACATTACCTGCGGTATCACCTGTAGCGGTAAAAGAAGGAGATGTTGGATCAATATTAACATCAATTGTTATTTCACTATTCCAGCTAGTCAGTCCATCACCATCCCCCCGACGTCTCCACTTCAGATCTCCGGATGAACCTTGGTCGCTATAGATAATCCCCATGTTTGATGCAAAACGGACAATGGAAGGATAATGATACGAAGAAGATGTGCCAGCCGTATCAAATGTGGCTTGTGATACTGTCCAAGTGGGTGCTGTTCCAAGCCCATCCGAATAATAGACAGATACTTGGTAGTTTGTTCCGTCATGATATCTTGTAGCAAGCCAGAGTCTGGTATTACCCTCAAGCTCCATGGTGGCGTAGTGATAGCCAATAGTCAGGGTGTTTGATAGGACTGCTTGTTGTGCCTCCAAGGTCCATACTGTCCCTGATCCTTTCGTAAGTTTTCTGTAATAAACACTCTTTCCAGTACCAGCTCCTGACGTGGGCATGGAATAGACGACATATACATTATCAGATGAATCTACTGTAGCTGATGCATACATTAGGTTCGTGGTATCTGATGAGAAATTGCCTCCACAAGTCCAGGTAGAGCCAGAGTCTGTAGAGTAGAGCCACCAGAGACCACCAGACCCACACTTGGTTGTGTTGGTGCCCATCTGAATGAATGAGTGAATTGTATTTTCTGAAGTCCTGACGATGTGCTTCATTGTCGAAGGTTGGGTGGCACCCGTTGCACTAGACGTTGCCATATTAGTTGTAATGGCGAGAGCACTAGAAGATAGTGTGAGCAGTGAAAGGAAAGTAATGGACAGAAGCAGAGTCAACCTTATAAAAGGTATTGATATATTAAGCCAGGCTAATTTTGTCCTATTACTACTAAACATTCCGTATATGTATATTATGCAAAATATTTTCTAATACATAATAATACATGCAGGGTCACGGTTTTGAAATGGGTTACAAAAGAGGTGGGGAAAACTAGATTGTTTTTTTCACGACAGCTCCGGGGAGGGTTTGGGTGTTTGCGCCTATACAGACACCAGGCATGGTGCTAGTGTTTATGCCAAGGAACGACCCTTTTGCTATCATGGCGCCAAGTTTTGTACGAGTTGTTTCGATTTTTTGACCATTGGGATGCTTCAAAGAGACTGCTTTTCCGTCAAGTCGTAAGTTTGCAGTGACTACTCCCCAGCTCATATTGATGTCACTTTCTAGCACGCTATCGCCTATGAAAGAGTGGTGTATCTGGCATCTGGGGCCCACATAGCTACGTGCGACTTCAGATCCATATCCCACAGTCGACCCTTCCTCTACGAAGCTTGAGCGCACAAGTGCATTATTACCAACTATCGCACCTCTTCCGATGTAAGTTTTGCCTTTTATGACTGCGCCAGACTCCACTTTCGCACCTTCATCGATATACACACCATCTTCGATTATGGCGCGAGGCGAGATCATAGCCTTTGGGTGGATAAATGTGGTCAATTTGCTTGCCATCAGAATCTCCATCACGTCAAGCACGAAATGTGGGTATTTTAGCTTGTTCCAGTAGCCGCTGTATGGTACAAAACCAGCCTTCTCGTTCATCAGAATACTGTTCAAGGTCTCCTCGTAATGACTATCTGAACCTGGGGCAAAAGGAGTTTTGTCAAGATACTCGAATAACTTGTCAGAATCAGCAAAGTAATCCATCACAAGCTTTACGAAATTACTCGGTTTTTTGTCAATTGTAGGCTTCTCAACTATGCTTTTGACCCTCTCACCATCGACATTTAGGTACCCAACGGGCAGCAGCTCTGACCTCTCAAGTCCCACAAATAGGGTTTCGGGCGACTTTTCATTTATGTAGTCAAGGATGGTTTTAATCAAACTACTTTCGAAGATGTCATCAGCATTTAGCACTAGTATAGGTTGTTTGCTAATTAGTGCTTTGGCGCTAGATAGCGCTGCAGACATGCCACCACCTGACTTCTGGATCACTGTTTTGACGCTTAGACCATCGCTTTGCAGAGAGCGAAAATAACCATCATTTTCTGGGTTAGTGATGACAATAATCGAATTAAGTCCTGCAGACACAAGAGGTACTATGACCTGTGATACAAAAGGCTGCCCCATGAGTGGCCAAAGTACCTTATCAGATACAAAGGGCGAGAATCTACTACCCGTCCCACCAGCTAAAAGTATCGGTGTTGGAAGCTTCATATAATGTATAATTATACACAACATATCGCGTGTCATGACTCGACAATTGTATTTCAAATCTCAATGAAAAAAATAACTGTACTTGGTGGTGGGACGGGCTCATATGCTGTCCTGACAGCCCTCAAAAACACGCCGAAGTTAGATCTAGCAGCCATAGTCACCATGCTTGATTCTGGAGGTTCGACAGGTAGACTTCGCGATCAGCTTGGGGTATTACCTCCAGGTGACCTGCGCCAGTGCCTGGTCGCACTATCCGAGGCACCTGAGATCTGGCGAAAACTCTTCACATACCGCTTCGAGAATGGTGACCTGAAGGGACACAGTTTTGGCAATATATTCATAAGTGCGCTTGAAAAAATTGCCAAAAATTATGATGAGGTACTTGACGAAGTGCACTATGTCATGCAATGCAGAGGTCGCGTAATACCGGCCACTTTGAAGCGTTCGGATATTTCTGTGACCTATTCTACAGGTAGGGTTGTGTCGAAGGAAGAACAGCTTGATGAACTAAACCCCGACAAGAGTCATATAGTGATGGCTGAAGCTACACCAAGTGTAGATACCAATCCAAAGGCAATTGACAGACTACGTGAGACGGATATCATTATTGCTGGGCCTGGAGATCTTTATTCGAGTATTATATCCATAGCACTTGCACAAGGGTTTAGTGCAGAGTTCAAGAAAACAAAAGCAAAGCTAGTATTTATCATGAACCTCATGACCAAGTCTTCCCAGACCTACGAGTATGGCGCATTTGAGCATTTGAGTGACTTTGAGAAATACTATGGCCGCATGCCTGATACTTGCATAATAAATACGTCCAAGCTTGACGATGACATGGCCAAACGATATCTACAGTTTGATGAGGAACCAGTTGTGAACAATCTACTATCGTCTGGTTACAAGGGTGAGATAGTAGAGTGTGACCTTCTTGACTCAAACGGGCACGAAGTAGGTAAGTCTGCAGAAGCCCACGCAGCGACATTTGCACATAGTATAGTCAGACATGATATTATCAAGCTTGAGAAAGTACTTAGAAAAATCGTATCGTAAAATTTTTTGACATAATATGATTCATCACATCAGACACAGACTTCACAGACACACAATATCATTCAAACATGCCATTGAGGGTGTGATATGGGCTATTCGGACTCAACCAAATTACATCATTCATTTCACGCTAGGTACACTTGCCGTCGTTTTTGGGTTCATATATGCGATAACAGATTTTGAGTGGATGATCATAATAATGCTGTTTGCTGTGGGGCTTGCTATTGAGACTATAAACTCTTCGATTGAGCAAGTACTAGACTGTATCAGTCTAGATAGGAGAAATGACATAAAAATAGCAAAAGACGCATCTGCAGCTGCTGTGCTTTTTTTCTCTATAGGCGCTGCTGTTATAGCGACTTTGATATTCACAAGATATATTTTCTAAAAATTCTGTATGAATGAAGCCATGAATGCAACATCACTTTTTCTTTTTGCGACGATTGCGTCTTTGGTGCTTCACTTTTTTCTAATCATTCCTTTTATCAACTTTCTTTATAAAAGGAAGATGATGAGGGCAGATCAAGATACCAAGGACCCATTTGGCAAAAGTACCCCGATCTTCGATAAGTACCATGCACACAAGGTGGGTACACCTGTCGGTGGTGGGATACTCATCATTGCCTTGACGTCACTCATTTTTTTGGCTTACCTGATGTGGTTCATCCAGAAAAGAGATGATCTATCGCTCAACTATCCATCATTGCTTTCTGAAACGCTTGTCATACTATTTACTTTTTTGAGTTTTGGTCTTCTGGGTTTATATGACGATTTGGCAAAGATTTTTCTATGGAGGAAGAGCCAGTTTTTTGGCATTAGAATAAGACAAAAGTTTGTAATCGAGTTCATATTAGCACTAATTATTTCTTCGCTTTTATATTTTGTACTCAAGATCGATATCGTGAATATCCCTTTTGTTGGTGTATATCACATATCATATTGGTTTATTGCCTTTTCGACATTTGTGATTGTGGCATTTGCCAATGCAGTAAACATAACAGATGGACTTGACGGCTTGTCTTCGGGGGTGCTTCTAATCGCACTTACTGCGTTTTGGGTAATAGCGAAGAGCATAATAGACGTACCAACGGCGCTTTTCATAGCAATTTGGCTTGGTGGACTCATCGCCTTTTTGTACTTCAATGTATATCCAGCCAGAATCATGCTTGGCGATACGGGAGCACTCTCATTTGGCGCTACATTTGCTGTAATTGGTCTCATCATTGGCAAAACATTTGCACTTCCTGTGATAGGTGGAGTCTTCGTGATAGAGATATTTATGTCAGCCAGCCAGTTACTTCACAAAAGATTTTTCGGAAGGAAGATTTATCCTGTCTCACCATTTCACCTATTTTTGCAACACAAAGGATGGAGTGAGCCAAAGGTAGTGTTTCGTCTATGGCTCCTGGCTTTTGTATTTGCCATTTTGGGATTGGCAATTGCTTTTCTGAAATGAAAAGTGTTGCTTTGGCTGAATTTATCAAGGCGAAGATACAGTTAAAAAATGTGCTTGTCGTAGGGCTTGGTATACAAGGTGGTGGTCTTGGGGTGGTGAGATTTATGCTTCGCCACGGAGCAAATGTGTCAGTATATGACGACAAACCTGCGGGTGATCTCCAGATCACAATCGACAAATTACATCAAGAAGGAGCAAATGTTGCCACCTACTACACAGGTGGAGAAATGCCTAATGACATATCAAAGTACTCGCTTATCATCAAAGGACCCTCGGTCAAATGGGACCATCCGCTTGTGACTCAAGCCGAAGAAGCTCACGTCGAAGTCGCAATGGAGACATCACTCTTTATAAAGTATGCACCATGCCAGATGATTGGCATAACGGGGACGAGAGGCAAATCAACTACAACAATGATGATATATGAGATACTGTCGAAGCATTACAAAGATGGCAAGGTGTATGTTTCTGGCAATGTGCCTGGGACTTGTGCACTTGATCTGCTTGATGTACTGGAGGACGCTGATATGGTCGTGCTGGAGCTTTCGTCTTGGCAGCTTGCCGGGTGCCACAGACTCAAATGCTCGCCACACATTGCCGTGCTCACAAATATCTTCGAAGATCACATGAATTACTACACGAATATGCACGATTACATATATGACAAGACATCTATATATGCCTATCAAAACGCGTCTGGCAGTGACACAATTATTGCAACCAAAGACTGGGCAAATGAATATTTTGCTGTGACTGCGCCCCCCCACAACAACATAACCTACGTAGAGAATGACATGACTACTAATCAAGTTCATCTGAAAGGCCAGCATAATATCCAAAATTCACAGCTTGCAAAATGCGTTTGTAAACTACTGCTTTCTGAAGCTTATGATGAGCAGATAGACACAAGTATTGCAAACTTCAAGCCACTGACATGCAGACAAGAGCTAATTGCAAAGTATGAGAGTGTCGACATCATAAACGATTCTACATCGACTACTCCTGTGGCGACAATCACAGCTATAAGAACATTCGCAGATAGAGATATTTATTTGGTGCTTGGTGGTAATACAAAGCATCTTGATGCAAAAGGTCTGCTTGATGAGATCGCAAGAGAGTCGGGTAAAATAAAGCACATCACGCTACTCTCTGGGTCATTTACAAGTGAGATAGTGGCAAAGCTCGAAAAAACAGGTGTCACAAGCATATCAATGCCATTTGGCAACTTCAAGGAGGCTATCAAAGACGTATTTGCAAAAGCAAAATCATCAGATACACCATGTGTTCTACTTTTTTCGCCTGGCGCCACATCATTCGCACAGTTTCGGAATGAGTTCCATAGGGGTGAAGAATTCACACGCGTCATTTCTGATATAATTGCGGGATGATGTCCGTCAAGCCATCTTCTTCTTGGTACAACAATCTATATACTATACCTATCATTCTTACTTTAGTGGGCTTATATTTTGTATTTGAGAGCTCATCTATACGAACTATTCAGGAAGTGGGGGATCCATTTTTTTATGTCAAGAAGCAAGCTATGTGGTTTGTACTCGGTCTTCTTGCTATGTTTTTTTTGGCGAGGTTTGACTATCGCAAGATAGCAATATTTGCGATGCCATCAATCATCATAAGCATAGTGTTTCTTGTCGCGGTGCTTATCCCTGGGATTGGGAGCAAAGTAAATGGTGCAAGAAGATGGATAGATCTTGGCTTCACCAATTTCCAACCGTCTGAGATCGTGAAGTCATCTGTAATAATATACCTAGCCTCATGGTTCCAGCACAGGGAAAAGAAAAGAATATATGCATTTGCCATACTTCTGCTATTTCTCGTCGCGCTTATCATGGCGCAGCCAGATATGGGGACTGCCATGGTGATAGGGATGATTGCTGTTGGGATGTATTTCCTGGCGGGAGTTGATCTGAAGCAGCTCATGCTACTTATCCCAGCGTTTGTTGCACTTGCTGTAGTGACAGCGCAATCAGCCACATATAGACTACAGAGGCTCATATCACTTTTTGATATAGATCATGATCCACAAGGACTTGGGTACCATGTCAGACAAATCATTATTGCATTCCAAAACGGGGGTATACTAGGTACTGGGCTCGGTGCATCTAGACAAAAGTATCTGTATCTGCCAGAGGCTCACACAGATAGTATTTTTGCAATATTTGTAGAGGAGCTTGGATTTGTTGGAGCAGTCGCTTTTGTTGCGTTGTCAATAGTTTTTTTATATTATCTGTACCGCATGGTGATACAGGCGAGAGACAGATTTGGCTTCATGCTTGGCTCTGGGATATTTCTATATTTTGCGATACAATCGTTTGTCAATCTAGCGTCGATGACGAGGCTCATACCGCTGACAGGTGTGCCTCTACCATTTATTTCATATGGCGGCACGAGTCTTTTCGTATCATATTGCCTTATAGGAATAGCTATAAATATTGCATCAGCAAGACATACAGATGACGAAAGACAAAAGAAAGCAGCTCAAAGACTGGTCAAAGGTCAGAAAGCGTAGAAGTATAATACTTTTTTGAATATGAAAAATGACGTAATACTCATCACAGGAGGACACCCCACGCCAGCTATAGCTTGTATTGACCATATCTTCGAAAACTCACCACAAACAAAAATAGTTTTCGTTGGTCGCAGATACATAAACAACCGCGAAAAGAACGAGACTCTCGAATACAAAGAAGTTTCAACGAAGGTCAATGTGAAGTTCTATCACTCAACGGCGCAAAGAGGCATGACTGGCATCATGAACCTTCACAAGTCGTTGATGCAAGTAAAGGCAATATTTGATATGGAGAGGCCAAACAAGATACTGTCATTTGGTGGATACATAAGTATTCCAGTTTGTTTGATGGCGATCTTTTACAAAATTCCATATTACATACACGAACAGACATCAGTGCCCGGGAATGCAAATAGAATCATGGGAATGTTTGCGAGAAAAGTATTTGTGTCATTTGATAGTACAACCTCTGATTTCTTCACGCTTCCCCACCTCACCCAAACTGGGCAAGGCGTAAATGTGATGTTCACAGGCAATCCTATAAGGAAGGAAATTCTTACACCGCAAAACAGACCTGAAATGCTTAGCGACATATCTGGACCTCTTCTCTTTGTAAATGGAGGCAATATGGGATCGCATGCCATAAATGACCACATGTTTCAGATCATTCCACAGCTTCTTCTGAACGTAAATATCTTGCATCAAATAGGAAACGTCGAGGAGTACGGAGATTGGGATAAGGCACAAAAATGCAAGGAAGATACAATCGGTAGCTCAATTTATAAATACATCCCGGTAAAGCATTTGTCGACTCTCGAGATGGCAGGAGTCTTTCAGAACGCAGACTTTGTTGTCTGTCGAGCAGGAGCCAATACATTTTTCGAGCTTATTGCGCTCAAAAAGCCAGCTATTCTTGTACCCCTACCATATTCTGCAAGAGATGAGCAGCAGAGTCAGGCGCAGATTTTGGCAGATCAAGGAGTAGCCGAAATATTTGACCAGAACCAAAGCTCAAGTGAGCTATATGAGAGAATAATGGCGGTATATAGGTCACTATCTACACATCTTCGCTCGTATTCCAAATTAGAAAAGTTCATAAACATAAATGCAACAAAGACTATTTGGGAAAATATTTCGAAGTAAACTCCTCGGGCTTTCTGTGATCTCAATTTTACTGACAGTCGTTGTATTGATACTGACCACAAGGTCACTTACCGTGCAAGAAGTTGATGCATATCTGGGAGATAAGACAATCAGACTCGCGGGTGTGGAGAAGTTGCAGGGCATCTTTTTATTTGGCCAAAGTAAAAAAATTGAGGAAATACTGAAAGAGCACAATCCAGCTATAGAAGAAACCTCTGTTGATATTGTCGCGCCTGGAAAGATCAAAGTCCAAATTGAGATGGCTGAAGAGGTTGCGTATATGTCAGATGGGAAGAGTTATGTCATCTTGTCAGATAAAGCCAAAATATTGCGAAGAGTGTATGAGATACCTAAGTCTCTTGGAGAGGTGATTGTCCCAGAGACTTACATCGTCAGACCGCTTGTAGTGGGTAAGTACATTTCATCAAGTGACGTAAAATTCGGTGTAGAGACAGCAAAAATATTCACAAAAAATGCAATATCTGCTTTCCGCATAGATATCAAAGACTCAAATCTCATAGAGTGCAGACTCCCGACTGATGACATAACTATCAAATTGTCCAACGACTCAACAGCTGCAGTGTCGCACTCAAGACTGGACGAATTTTTGCAAAGGCTTTACACCACATCAACTGGCAAAAAGATAAAAGTGCTCGATCTGCGCTTTGGAAAAACAGTCACCCAGGAAAAGTGACTCTATAGCCTGCGCCAAAGGCGCA
>CAZATL010000013.1:12970-26599 GCA_964488055.1 uncultured Gammaproteobacteria bacterium
TCCAGAGTACTCGACAGTGCAGCGATAAATACACAGAGTCATCCTAAGCTTACCGAAGGATCTCTAAAACCTGCGCCAAAGGCGCACGCGATAAATACACAGAGTCATCCTGAGCTTGCCGAAGGATTTCCAGAGTACTCGACAAATTCCAGAATTTTATGTATGCTTATGCGTGAAGGCCAGATTTGGGCGTATTATTTTTGTATATGAAAACACTCTCGGCAATAGATATCGGAACTACGAAAATCACAATTCTTATATGTGCATTTGAAGACAAAGGTAAGATGAAATTAGTTGGTCACGGCACATCACTGGCGAAAGGCGTAAAAAAAGGGGTGATAGTAGATATTGACCAAATCGCAGAAAGCATAGAAGAAGCTCTACAGAAAGCGGAAAGAATGGCTGGCGTCAGCGCGAAGCAAGTAGTCACATCTGTCGGTGGCCCCCATATTATGTCTCAAGACTCACATGGCATTGTAGCAGTGGCCAATCCCAAAGGTGACATTGTAGCGTCTGATGTGGAGCGAGTCATCGATGCTGCCAAGGCCATATCTATCCCACAGACCAGATACATACTCACAGTCTCGCCAAGACAGTTTGTCGTAGACGGGCAAAGCGAGATCAGGAATCCGATGGGTATGAGTGGTGTGAGACTCGAGGTGGACTGTAACATTATTACAGCCTCTTCGACAAATCTTCGCAATATTGAGAGAGTGATTGAGTCACTTGAGCTTGCGCATGAGGGATTTGTGTTCTCTGCTGCGTCTGCCGCTTACGCGACAACGTCTGACCCGGAGCGCGACATGGGAGTGCTAGTAATAGATATTGGGGGTGGCAAGACAGACTACGCTGTATTTTGTGATGGTGCACTTTGTTATGCCTCATCTATTCCAATCGGTGCTCGTCACATCACAACTGATCTTGCCGTTGGGCTCGGACTACCACTTGAGACTGCGGAGGAGATGAAGATATTTATTTCAAACTCGGCAGTCTCACTCTCACAACCCGGCAAAAAATCTATTGAGTTGCCAGACATATCACAATATTTGGCTCATGGGGACGCGTCAGACTATACAGCAAAGACAGTATATGAGGGCATAATCTCGGTGAGACTTGAAGAGATGTTTCATATGATTGCACAGGACCTCGAGGAGCACAGATATCACAAGCTCATACCAGCTGGTGCGATCTTGACGGGGGGTGGCTCAAAGACAATAGGAGTGACAGAAATTGCAAAAAATATCCTACATGTGCCTGTAAGGTTTGGCCAACCATTTGCACCGGGCACAATGCTACACTCGACACTCATATCGGGAATCACAGAGGAGATGCAAGATCCCTCATATGCGTCGGTATCGGGTCTTCTTATAGCACATGGTATGGATCTGACGAAGGCCAAGGGTGAGCATATAGTGAATTTCATGCAGTCGTCATTTGATTCGATCAAAACGGTCACAACAGGCAAATCTCAAGGACAATTATTTCAGAAGTTGAAGGATATTTTTAGGCAATTTTTGCCATAAGTTAGTAGTAAATATAAAATGCTAGTAAAACCACATTCCGGCAATGGCCAGCTCGCAAAAATAAAGGTAGTGGGTGTTGGTGGAGGAGGCTCAAATGCTATAGGTGGAATGATAGATGAGGGTGGGATAGCTGGGGTGGAGTTCATATCAGTGAACACAGATGCGCAGGCGCTTCTTTTCAACAAAGCCAATATCAAAGTGCAGATAGGAGATGATGTCACAAAAGGTCTTGGTAGTGGTGGTAATCCAGATGTTGGAGCAAGAGCCGCAGAAGAGTCTATGGACAAGCTTCGCGAGGAATTGACTGGTGCAGATCTCGTCTTCATTACAGCTGGTATGGGTGGAGGGACAGGCACGGGAGCGTCACCTATTGTCGCAAAAGTCGCCAAAGAGTGCGGAGCTCTGACTGTAGCAGTTGTCACAAAGCCATTTCTATTTGAAGGTAGTAAACGCATGAATGCTGCAAAGTCAGGCATAGCGTATCTCAAGGAACATGTTGACACGCTCATTATTGTTCCAAACCAACGAATACTCCAGATAATTGACAACAAAACCTCGATGCTTGAGGCCTTGAAAAAAATAGATAGTGTGCTCTATCAGGGCGTAAGGGGTATAGCGGAGCTTATCACAGAACCTGGACTCATAAACGTCGACTTTGCTGACGTGAAGACAATCATGTCAAACTCTGGCTCAGCACTTATGGGTATTGGTCTTGCGACTGGAGAGACAAGAGCGCTTCGTGCTGTGCAAGAAGCCATCACATCACCTCTTCTTGACTCTACCATAGAAGGCGCCAAGGGAGTGCTTATGAACATATCGGGAGGACCAGATCTCACTATGCTTGAGGTAGATGAGGCAGCCAATATGGTATCCCAAGCTGTTGACCCAGACGCAGACATCATATTTGGTGCGACCATCAAGCCAGAGCTCAAGGATAATGTGAAGATCACCCTTATTGCTACAAAATTCGATGAGAGAGTAAGCCTCATAAGATCTCGCTCTGACAGACTCACAAGTTTCTCAAAGCCACAAGACGCCCAAATAAGTACTCAAGTGACTGAATCAACTACAGTTGTCACATCAGATGCCATAAAGACGACCCGTGTAACCCAAGGCGGAGATACTACACTTGGCAAGGCAGAGTACGAACTTGAGAACGACGAGTTTGATGTGCCTGCCTTCCTGCGAAAAAAGTGACTCCATCCTATATAATACAGAAAGAGGATATAAAATATGAAAGAAAAAGGAAAGGGTATAAGCGGCTGTACTAATGCTGACTGCATGCATAGTGGAAAATGCATTGTATACGAAACGACATTCGCACAGTTAAACGAGCCTATGGAGTATAGATCTAATCTCGATCTACCTCGAGTGGGAAGCGACGCAAGGAGACTATTTGCACAGATTCAAGAACATAATTGTCCAAATAAAAATAGCATTTCGCGAAACATCGTGCGTTGGGCTAGAGAGCGTGGTATATCAAAAGGAAGAATATTTTGATCTGAAAATACCTGCTATAATTTCTCCCTATGTCAGATGAACATAATACTCCCAAACCAAAATCAGGTACACCACCATCTGCTTCAAAATACTTTGAGACAGAAAAGGAGATATTAGCCTACTGGAAAAAAGAAAAAATCTTCGAAACATCTCTTTTTGAAAATGAAAATAGACCACAGTGGAATTTCCTCGATGGACCACCATTTGTGACTGGTATGCCACACTATGGTCACATAATAGGCAGTATCCTGAAGGATGTCTTCCCAAGGTTTAAGACAATGCAAGGCTACAAGGTGCGCCGTGTTTGGGGATGGGATTGTCACGGACTACCTGCCGAGAACAAGGTGGAGAATGCACTGGGTCTCAAATCCAAGAAAGAAATAGAAGAGAAAGTGGGTGTGAAGAAGTTCATAACAGAATGTAAGAAATATGTGAATGAAGTGTCAAGTGAATGGGAGTGGTATGTGGACCATATAGGCAGGTGGGTAGACTTCACACATGCCTATCGCACCATGGACACAAGCTACATGGAGTCTGTGATGTGGGTATTCAAGCAAATGTATGATAAAGGGTATGTGTATAAGGGACTTCGCGTGTCATTATTTTGTCCGCATTGTTCGACTCCCATATCAAACTTCGAAGTCGCCATGGACGCTAATGAAAATTATAAAGAAGTGAAAGAACCATCAAATACTTACAAATATAGAGTCAAAATTCCAAATTCCAAATTCCAAATTCCAAGCGAATCTAAAATACCAAATTCTATTGAAACAAAAAATCAACTTGGGACTCGGAACTCGCCTGTCCCGATTATATCGGGGGAACTCGGAACTTATTTCCTAGCCTGGTCTACCACTCCCTGGACAAAGCTCACAACAACTGCACTTGCCGTGAATCCAGATCTAGTTTACGTGACTGTGGAGCACGGTGGCGAGAGATACATATTGGCACAGACCACACTTGAGCAGGTATTCAAGCCGCTGGGAGTAGATGTAAATACATTGAAGATAATCGAGAGAAAAACAGGTAGTGAGCTTGCTGGAATGGAATACGAAGGACACTACGACTTTTACAAAAAAGAAAATAACAAGAAACTACACGTGATTGTGGCTGATGACTTTGTGACGGCTGACGAGGGGACAGGAATCGTCACGATCGCTCCATATGGCGAGGAGGATCTGAAGGTAATGACACGAGATGACATACAGATAGTGCTGAACGTGGATGATGAGGGTCATCTGACAAGCGATAACCCAAATGGCTGGGCTGGTATGTTCTACCTCAAAGCCAACAAGTATATAAATGAGAACCTAGCAAGTCGCGGTCTAATGTTTCATGAGAATCCAGATCATGCACACACAGTAGCCTTTTGTTGGAGATGTCACGAAAGACTTATCTACAAGCCACAAGAGGCATGGTACGTGGATGTGCAAAAGCTCAAGCCCACCATGTCAAAGACAAATGAAGATGTGAATTGGTATCCATCACACTTCAAGCATGGAAGATTCGCAAAGAGTATGGAAGGGGCACCCGACTGGTGTATATCAAGAAGTAGATATTGGGGGTCGCCTGTCCCGGTCTGGGAGTGTGAATGTGGACAGAGATTTGTGCCAGGCTCTATAAGGGAGCTTGAGGAAGCAAGTGGACAAAAGGTGGTCGATCTTCACAAGCCAGAAATAGATGAGGTATTTGTGAATTGTAAGAAGTGTGGAAAAAAAGCCAAGAGGGTACCCGAAGTCCTCGATAGCTGGATAGAGGCTGGATCTGCGTCTTTTGCAGAGAGACACTATCCATTCATGGCGAATGATAAAGAAAGCTTGAGCAGTTTTTCTGACTCCAGTGGGTTCCCTCCCAACACGTCAGACGTGTCGGGCCTCCCAAGTCGCATAAAAACTACTCAAGCTTTACAAGAATACTTAAAAACATTCTTTCCTCCAGATTTTATAAGTGAATACACCGGGCAGATTAGGGCGTGGTTCTATGTCTTGCATGTAATAGCTGCAGCAATATTTGAGAGACCTGCTTTCAAAAATGTGCTCGTAAGCGGAGTGATACTTGGGACAGATGGGCGCAAGATGAGCAAAAACTATAAGAATTATCCTGATCCACGAGAAGTAATAGAGAAATACGGAGGGGATGCATTGAGACTCTATCTACTCGGTTCTCCTATCACAAAGGCAGAAGATATAAAGATATCCGAAGCCGAATATCGCGATCAGTTGCGACTATTTGTCATACCACTTCTCAATATCTGGAACTTCGTAGAAATGTACGCCGCAACGGACAACTTCGAATTTCGAATTTCGAATTTCGAGATTGCGCAAGACAAGCTTGAGGTACTTGACAAATGGTTGGTGTCAAGACTAAACTCGACTATAAGAGACGTCACAGAGTCACTTGAATCATACGACACTATAGATGTTGTAAAGCAAATCACAAAGTTCGTCGACGATTGGTCTAGATGGTACCTGCGAAGAAGTCGTGACAGAATAGGCAGTGGAGAGCTAACAGAAAGCGGGAAAACATTTTATGAGGTGTCACTTCATGTATTTGAGAAGTTTCTGCGACTAGTCGCACCTATTGTGCCTTTTCACAGCGAATACTTATATATGAAATTATCAGGAGACAAGAAATCAATACACTTACAGAAGTGGCCAGTACAGTATGATGATCTCATACATGAAGATCTTGAAAATGATATAGGCATAGCAAGAAAAGTTTGCGAAATGGGCCATCAGATAAGAAAGACAAATGGCCAGAAAGTTCGCACGCCGCTTGCCAGGCTCGAGATACAGATAGACGAGGATGCATCAGGTATACATGATGACACACTCAGCCTCATACTAGACGAGCTAAACGTGAAAAATATTATCATAAACTCAAGCGTGAGATATCCAAGTGTCGAGGTAATAGTGACAGAGCAGGAGCTGCAGGCAGAAGGCAAGTTACGCGATCTATCGAGAGAGGTGCAAGCTTTGAGAAAAGAGAAGGGGCTAGGTATATCCCAAGATATTAGTCTCAAAGCGCCACAAGACCTGATTCCATTTTTTGAGAAGTTGCAGAAGAAATTGAGAATAAGAGAAATTGTGCAGGGTGATAAGGTGGAGATTGTCTAGTAATATTGGTGCTACAGTAACTAGACTTATTGCGAAATAATGGAACTGGCGTCATCTCGACTCCATGAATCCGCCAGCTGGCGGATGAATGGGCGGAGAGATCTCTTGTTTGAGTCAAATATCTTGTCTCTAGATCCTGACTTTCGTCAGGAAATCAAAAATTTATATTTCGCTACAAGTCTAATATTTGACAAAGTCTACATTTGCTAATCAATGACGATGCTATTTACGCTTATTCCGAAGCACCAACTACTAGTATACATTTTTCTTCTTTGCTTTCTGGGACTGCTTCAAGTTTTTGGTGTAGAAAAGTCTTTGTTTGTAAAACAACTCGTGACGACTGCCATCGGAACGCTTCTATTTATTGTGGCTAGGACGGAGTATTTTAGGAAAAAACTGCGAATTGTCATCATTCCTCTTTACATAGTTTCTATTGTCGCTTTAGTACTAGTGCTATATAGCGCTCCAATAAATGGTGCAAGCAGATGGTTTGGGTTTTATGGATTTTCCTTGCAGCCAAGCGAACTGTCGAAGATCGCGACAATCGCAATGCTGGCATACTACTTTGTATTTTTGAAGCACTTCGTTGGCTCGAGAATACTTGAGTACTTTTTTTCTTTTATTATTTTTTTAATTCCTTCATTCTTCGTATTCTTGCAGCCTGATTTTGGATCGGCATTCCTCATTGCTTTCTGTGGGCTTGCATTCACACTTATCAATATATCGCCAAAAAAAAGAGAGCTAGCAATGCTTATCATTGCCATATTTATTATGTCGATTCTAATATTTGTAAATCTTCGTGACTTCCAAAAGAAGCGAATAATGTCATATGTCACCAGTCTAAGGGGCGAAATGACTCATGATAACTTCAATAGCATTCAGGCGAAGATAGCGGTTGGATCTGGTGGGACAACAGGCAAGGGCTTGGGTGCGGGGACACAGTCAAGACTATCATTTCTGCCAGAGGACCATACTGATTTTGCCTTCTCATCATACGCTGAGCAGTTTGGGTTCTTGGGCATATCCATACTCGTTGCTATTTATATCTTCATGACAAATGAAATGATTGCGGTACGAAACGAAAGTCAGTATCCACTAGTCAGACGAATATTACCTGGGGTGATAATTGTATTCGGACTCCAGATAGTCATAAATATTGGTATGAATCTAGCGCTTCTTCCAGTCGTTGGTATACCGCTCCCCTTCATTTCGTATGGTGGGTCTTCGCTCATCTTGTGGCTTTTCGCCATTGGACTGTTTTAGAATCTTTAGATCACAATAGCAGCTATTATTATGATGACTGCTGGCACAATTAGTAAGTAGAGTGGGTAGGAATTGCCAGACACGGGAGGCGTAACAGTTGGTATAGGTGACGAACCTGTTTTTGTGATCTGTACAACTCCTGATTGGACTTTTTGGGTGACTAGTGCAGAACTACTTATGACGGGAGACACAGAAGTTTGCGCAAGAGGACTTGTAATCGCGGTCTGTTGAGGCGGTGCTCCTACGCAAGCTGAGTCGCTGGCGCACTTATCAGCCCCATATCCTGGGACATACTTGCATGAGTTTGATATGCAGGTACTGAAACAACACTTCCTACTGTCAGGCATGGGTCCGTCGGCGTGACAGACATCAGATGTATCTCTCCATCCGCAGACTCCACACCCCTTTGGGTCACAATATGCAGCCAGCACACGAGTTGGGGCAAGTGTTGGTGTCGATGTGCGAGTTGGGGTGATACTTGGCGTCGAGATGGTGGTAGGCGTGCGAGTTGGGGTGAGTGAGTGGGTTGGGGTAAGTGAAAGTGTGGGGGAGGCTGTCATTGCGCGAGTTGCAGTCGGAGTGGTATTTTGACCACTAGTTGGCGAGATTGTTGGCTCTCCTGTCGTGGCAGATGTTGGAGATATTGTGATGTCTGGCAGGTCTAGACTACCAGTTTTGTATACTGCTACGACTTCATATGGGCGCATGACGATGTGATTGTTACCATCTATCACAAACTCACTACCCCGTACTGTTGAGACAGATGAGTAGCTGGTGCTTGCAAAAGATCCGGGGAGCTTGATGGTCATTTCAGATCCAGAAGCATTTGAGAAAACTAGGGCGTGACCAGCGTCTGGCGAGTATCCGACTATTCCAAAAAGAGGTTTGTGATCGCGTAAGTTTAATCCCGCACTTGTCGCTGGGTATACACCAGCCATTTTGTACTTTGAGATCATTGCAAAAACGGCCGCAATCTTTTTGGCATTTGGCGTGAGACTTGCGTACTCACCAAGTCCAGAGTACTTGATTGGGATGTTGTTGTTCCCAGTCCTATTGTCATCACCTTTTTTCTGTACATAGTTGTAAAAGACTGTGACGAATATCCCCAGTCGCCTAGCTTCGTCTTTTAGGATATCGCTTGGGCTTGTTCTTGGCGCAACTTTTATCTCTGAAAGCGCGAGATTGAAGTTTTTGTGTGGCCAACCGACAGCAACCGACGTGCCTGCTATGTCGCTTGATGCATCGAATATCATATCCCAGAAAAGCGCAATATTTTCTGATATGTCATCCAGTCCCTCTGTGGCATCGATGAAAAAACTAACGCCATATAGACTGGGGTACGTGAGATGGTTGGAGACTGATATGTTCACAAGTTCCTTGGTTTTCTCTCTATCCCAATTCATATGGTTGGCTGCCACAAACCTAGATCTCGGGAAAGATGCAGCAAGAGCTTGTGTCTCTGTATCGCTCCTGGCATTTTGGTCTGTGAGCTCGAGTATCGCCTTGCCATCTGGATACTTTGCGAAGTAAGCTGTAGCAATGCTCCGAAGATCGGCATATGTTGTCGCAGAGAAGTACCAAAAGTGTCCTCTCTCTTGGATTTTGGCGAAATTTGCGTGATCGACGATTGATACTGTCGGATTCTCGATGCGAATAAATATAGGCAGATTACCAAATGTTCCGAGCAGCTCGTCTACAAGAGTCGTATCACCAATGTCTTTCAGCGTTATACCCATTTCATTCATGAAGTAATCACCACTTGTTGTCCCAAAATTTATGCTCCTTGAGCTCTCCTCGGCCTCCGACTGATAATAGTAGTTGTAAAGCAGGTATGAACCAGTGGCTACGCAGGCAATAATAGCCATGATTATAGTAATGATTCTAAGTGGTATTGCTTTGGTGGTCTTGTTATTCATCAGTGTCTTTATGTATCATTATAGAGACTCCACTTCGAGCTTTCAAAGGGTAAGATGATATTGACACTTGTTATAGTGCCATTTTGGGGTATAATAGTTACCTAAATTATGTCTAATCTTGCAGTAATCAAAACAGGTGGAAAACAATATCTAGTCAAAGCTGGGGAGACCGTCACAGTCGACAAAATCGAGTCTGAGATCGGTCAAATGGTAGAGCTCCCAATACTCGCAACTTTTGCTGAAGATGGAAGTGCCGTCGAACTTGGTAACCCTCACATCTCAAAAAAGGCACTTTGCGTGGTGATGGAGCAGGGCAAGGGCGAAAAGATAAGAGTTGCCAAATTTAAGGCAAAAGTCAGATATCGCAAGGTGACTGGATTCAGACCATCACTTACAAAGATAGTCGTGAAATCTATTGGATAATAAATAGTTTTTTTAATTCGAATCTTGCAGAATTATGGCACATACAAAAGCACAAAAAGCTACAAAAGGGAATCGAGACTCATTTTCGAAAAGACTCGGTGTCAAGATCTATGGTGGACAGGTAATAAAGCCAGGTAACATCATCATGAGACAGCGAGGAAACAAAGTGTTTGCTGGTGATAATGTTATGATTGGCAAAGACCATACACTCATGGCCAGCATTGAAGGCAAAGTCGAATTCTATACGAAACAAGGAAAAAAATTCGTAAGAATAATTTGATTTAATCTTCGCTTTCTGCTACCATACACTCCTATATGCTCTCATCAGAAGGCGTAGCAGAAAAATTAAATATAATTAAATCCCACCCTGATCCTCTCTCACAGGCTCAACTTATTGTGGAGCTAAAGGCTGCTACCCAAATCCAAAACAAACACATTGCAGAGGCTCTTGGCATGAAGCCATCAAATATCTCGCATCTTATAAGAGTCACAGGACTACCAGAGATAGTGCTTGATGGCTACATGTCCAAACAAGTCTCATTCACTCACCTTATACTCATATCCAGACTCAAAAAGTACGACGAGATAGTGGGGCTGTATGAGGAGATACTCCAAAAAGGCTACTCTGCACTACAGACAGAGCGTAGGATCAGAGAGATACTCTACCTCGTTGATACCATGGGTAGCTACATCAACAGAGACAAGATCAAACAGTATGAAAGTAGGATAAGTGGATCGCTTGGTGAGAGAGTTAAGACTAGTATCATTCAAACGAGGATAAAAGCTAAAATTACTATAGAGATGACAGGTGACCTCGTAAAAACTTCAGATTTCGTCGATGCTTTTGTGACCAGATTTAGATCGAAGAGAGTAGCGCCAGTACAAGATATGAAGCAGATCGTCAAAGATCCAACGCTTGGAAGCTTCGTGAAGCCAGATTATCCAGGTGGAATCACTTCACCAGAGCTTGGCATAGATACAAATGACCAGATGACTGCAAAAGAGGCTGAAGGTCTTGAGGAGATTGAAGAAGAAAAGAAGGTGAAATATCGCTTTGATCCTGACTTCTGATTTACTGCTTGGTGTAAGGATTTTTGATAAGTCCAGCCTTGTCTGTCGGGAGATAGCGAAGGAATACTACCCCTATCACACTAGATTCCTCAATCGATCCAAAAACCCTACTATCAAGTGATCCGGGTCTATTGTCACCCATCACAAATAGCTTACCATTTGGGACAACGATATCTGTGTCTTTTGCCACCTGACCTGTGTCAAAAAGTTGTGTTTTTGCTTTTATGTAATCTTCATTCAAGACTCCTCCATTCACGATGACTTCGCAATCAGTGCTCGAGCCACTTTGACAAGATGTGAATCTGATTGTATCTCCAGAGACGCCAATGACACGCTTGATGTACTCGATATCAGGATTTTGGGGTGATCTGAAGACTACGACATCCCCTCTTTGTGGCTTTTGGAGTTTGTAGGTGACACGACTAGTGAATATGTAGTCCCTATCCTCAAATGATGGTACCATTGAGCTGCCCCGTACTTGATTTGGCTGAAGAATATATAGGTACACTACTATGAACATCGCCCCCATGAAGACAACAGTCTCAAGTATGTCCATCACAAATTCTATAATGCCTCGTATTACACCCATATCGGAGATCATTCTACGTGAAATCTGGAGTATTTACAAGCTGTCTTTCATCGAATTTGTGAGATATAATTGACACGATGGATGGAGAATGAAAAAGCACCTCAGTTGGTAGAGCATTGCATTCACATTGCAAGGGTCACTATCAAACATACAATTAGTCATTGTCCAAGCACCCATAGCTCAGTTGGTACCGTGCCCGCCTTGCTCATTCCGCCGGAGGCGGACAAGCGCAACGCGAGGCAGGCGGGGAGCGTTCGAAATTAAAAATACTTAGGGTGGTTAGCTCAGTTGGTAGAGCATTGCATTCACATTGCAAGGGTCACAGGTTCAAGTCCTGTACCACCCACATTAGAAACTGTATCTGAACTTGTGAAGATTACAGTTTCTTATACCCGAAGGGTGCTGTCAGCTCTTACATAAGCAAACTAGAGAAATGCGTCATCCCGAGCGAGAGTTTACCCTGAGCGTAAGTCGAAGGGGGGATCCCTTGTTTGAGACTGAATGTCTTGTCTCTAGATCCTGACTTTCGTCAGGAAATCAAAAAATTAATGTTTCGTTACAAGTCTATTAGCCATGCGCAGGCGAAGAGTTTAGATAGTTTGCTAAATATTTGCAAATAATGACCACAAAAAAACCTTTCACACTAATAATACTTGCGAAAAACGAAGAAAAAAACATTCGTGACTGTATGCGTCCATTTGTAGATCTGACAGATGACATGGTTGTGCTTGACGACGGATCGACTGATGCCACATCTCCACTTGCACAAGCACAAGGCGCAAGAATAATAGACGTATCAACAATAAATGGCTTTGGTGAAAAAAGAAATAAGGGATTGGAGCTGGCAAAGTATGAATACGCACTCTTTGTTGATGCAGATGAGAGACCTGATAAAGCACTTCTTACGTGGCTCAAAGAAATTGATTTTTCAGCGGATGTTGTATGTTACAGGATATCTCGTGTTGATTATTTTTGGGGAAATGAGTTGCGACATGGTGAGGTAGCAAGTGCAGTAGCAGGCATCCCAAGACTCATGAACAAGAAGTATGTGAGCTATGTGGGATCGGTGCATGAAACTGTGAGGATGTCCGGTGGCGACAAGACCGAAGTTGCATCAGGTGCCCTAATGCATCACCCACACCAAACAGTATCCGAGTTCATAAGAGATATAAATCACTATTCATCTGTGAGAGCGAGCGAACTTCAGGGTAAGAAGAGTGAGCTACAAATCGTTTTTGAGATGATTGTGTATCCGCCGCTCAAGTTTTGGTATACATATATAGTAAAGCTTGGATTTTTGGATGGAGCGCCCGGATTTGTGTATTCGTTTCTCATGGCATTTCATAGTTTCTTAGTTCGTGCAAAATTACTAGTCAAATCTTCATGAAGACTCTCTCTGTAGTCAATACAGTACTTTTCATACTTGAAATATTACTACTTATTCTGGGTCAGATAGGCAGAGTGACGCTTGCTGGAGGATTCAGCTTCTATGCACTCGAAATTTTTGTTATCGTACACGTCGTTACTAAATCCATAGACAGATTAATACTGTTCGAGAGAAACGGAGTGGAGTCGAGAACTATCAAAAATGACTTCTCGATTTCGCAAATGCAGGCGTTGCTACGCTCGAAGAGTAAATTGCTTATCTCGACAGTTAGAAAAAGTAGAACAATTCAACTCGCAACTTTATGGATAATTTTTTGCATAGTAGTGCTCACGACCCAAAGCCCGCAATTTTCCCCAAATGAAAATGTTCGCGCATTTGGCTATCTGTTGAGAATAGTAAATTTCGCACTTTACGCCTTGATAGTAGTACCTAGCATCTCAAAGAAGATGGTAGAGAATGCTCTGGATGCCCTTTCGTTTGTCGTGCCACTCCTGGCCCTTGTCCAGTACATCTTCATGCCTGACCTGCGATTTCTTGCCGCATTTGGTTGGGATCCTCATATGTACAGGGCAGTTGGGACTATTTTCGACCCCCCAATCATGGGGAGCATCTTGGGGATGCTGTTTGTTTACAAAAATATGAAAGTAAAAAAGTATAAAAATAATGTATTAGATACAATCACTTTGATTCTCTTGTATTTTTCTATTATTTTCTTGTATTCAAGAAGCACATATCTTGCGGTAATTATTACATCTAGTGCTATTTTATTTTTGAAACGCAAGTATTTTCTACTTTTCTACTTTTGTACTTTTTTTCTTTTATCAATTTATCTCGCTCCTCG
>CAZATL010000014.1:0-4209 GCA_964488055.1 uncultured Gammaproteobacteria bacterium
AACTATGCCGGCAGGACTCAAACAAAAATCCAAATCGTTTTCGGCCTTCAACACCATGCCAACTGCGTACTTTGCAGAGATTGATCCTGACGAGGAGACAGTGCTCATGCTTCGAGCACATCCTGTGACTCAAATACCCTGGATCTTCAATGTAATAGCTGGGGTTCTGGCAATAATTGCATTTGATATATTTTTAGCTCAATACTTGAGCTTCAGGATAAATCTGCGCGTGAATCTCATTGGTATTACGCTCATACTTGCCTACGGCTGGTACAACTTTCTCATCTGGTACTACACAGTCGGCTTCGTGACGACAAAAAGAATCATTGACATTGATTACTATGGAATAGTAAAGAGGGTAGTATCACAAGCACCCATCATAAAGCTGTCTGACGTAACTGCAAGAGTGGCGGGCTTTTTTGGGCAGATTTTCAACTATGGTAATGTACATGTGGCTACAGAAGGCACAACGCAGAATATCGAGTTTCTTGAGATACCGTCGCCTGACGAGGCTGTCGCGATCATAAACGATGTCGGGACAGATGCAGCGCACCCAAACAATTAATATATACATATATGGATACATTCATTGGAAGCGTATTTGATTTACCGTTTTTTGACATCCTACTCTATGGGTTTGGGGTAGTTCTATCTTTTCTTTTTGTGATGTATAGTCTCGTGATAGTAGGTCAGACCACAGCCCTTCGCAAGGCTGTAGTGACAGAAAAAGGTCAAATCATCCAGACAATTAGCATAATACAGCTCATAGTTGCAATTGCAGTTCTCCTTGCATCCTTGGTATATTGATAGTTGATGATATCAATATGTCGGGCGTTACCTCAATAATAGTGCAATGAGCACAGTCACCTTCATTACAAAATACGAAGGGCCAAAGAAAATATTCACGGTCCATTCTCCCTTCTATGTAGGGATAGTATCCACGCTTGAGTCAGAAGCGAGTAGTGATAAGTGCGAAGCGCAAATTGCTGTACTACAGAGTGCGCTTGAGAAACAAAGTGACAATGTCGATATGGCAGTCTTTCGAGGAAATCTGTCATCACACCTTGGGTCCTTGGATCTGGCGTTCGCATATATTTCAAACGGTAGTGTGTATTGCATGACCCAAGGGACAGGCATGGTATTTGTCAGGAGAAACGGCCAGGTGAAGCAAGTTGCAGCTGATGGACTCTGTGCCAAGGGGAGTGTGAGGGAGGGTGATGAATATGTCGCTACGACAAGTGAATATCTGGATTTTGTGGGTGGGCTTGATGGATTTAGCTATTATTTCGGTAGATACAAGGCAAAAGAGGTTTATGAGATGATGGAGACTTACGAAGACCAATCTAGCCCGTCAGGATTTATTTCTATGCACATAGGTCATGATGAGGACGAAGAGGTAGATGAGACAAATGGCGATGGCGCGTCTTTGCAAAGCTATGTCCTGCAGGAGGAGAGTGTGAGTGTGGAAGATCAGATTGATGGGGAGATGATAATCGATAAGGAAGTGCAAGTAAGTCGCGGAGGACAGAGATGGATAAGGTTCGGTGATTTCTTTAGTAAGATTGGCAATCTTATAAAAAGAGAGAATATCCACAGAATCAAAGTCCGTCTTCATGATGTGTTTCATAAGATAAAGAATCTTGGTGTGAAGAAAATGCTTTTGGCTTTCGCCGTTCTCGGATTTTTTGTCATTGTTTTGCGATATATTCCATTTTCAGAAATTTTCAAAAATAGAGATGAAGAGTATGCGAAGTTTGAAGCAAAAATAGAGTTGTATCTTGATGAGGCAGACACGCAATCATTCCAGGATATGTCAGAGGCAGCGAAAGCTATAGGAATGGCTAGGGATGAGATAGAGGTGCTGTCTGATGCAAGCAAGCGACATTTCTCGACAAAACTAAATGCGTTACAAGCAAAAATCAATGAGAAAGAAGCGCAGATATTCAAAATTTCCGCAGATCCACTTGAGGAGTATTATGCTCTCTCACTTCTGGCGAAGTCTGTGAATATTACTGACATGGATGCTGACAAAGATAATATCTACATACTTGATAATACAAGTGGTACTGTGTACTCGGTTACAACTGATAAGAGATCACAAAGCGCTATAAAGTCTGACAAACTAAAAAATGCCCTACAGATAGCTGCTTACGAAGGGCGGATATATGTGCTCACGTCAAGTGACGGAATATACAAAGTGGACGAAAGCAAATCAGTACAAGTCCTAAAGCCAGAAAATGGGTGGGGGGTAATATCTGATATGAAGATCTATGCGAGTAATATATATCTACTAGATAGCAAAAAGGGCGACATCTACAAGTATCCGGGTATAGATGAGGTCACGTTTGGGACAATGACACCCTATCTTGTCGCGGAGCTGCAGGGCACAGTCACTGACGCGAAGAGTATGAAAGTATCTGGTCCAATGTATGTCGTTGGAGGGCAAAAGGTGGTAAAGTACTTGACTGGAAGACGTGAAGATTTCTTCATAAAGTTCCCATACAAGGACAGCAAGGTAGGTGACTTCGTTGTTGCACAAGAAGATAAGGGTTATTACGTCTTTGATAGTGAATACGGGGCAATATATGAATACAGCGGAGATGGGATTTTTGCGAAGCAGTACAAGACGGAGTCTCTACGAGACGTGAAGGGTCTACTTGTAACAGATCATGGAGTATTTGCTGTGACAAATACCTTGATGCTAAAGATGCCGTGAACCACATTTCTCAAATCATTTACAGAAGTTGCGCACAATTTTGCCGCTTAGCCTGTCATTGCGAGCTAAACGAAGTTACGCGAAGCAATCTAGGCAAAATTGCTTCTAGATTGCCACGACGCTACGCGTCTCGCAATGACATGCAACTACTGTTAGTCGCAAACGCCAGCACCTGTGACTGTACCTGAGCAACAGTCAGATGCATTTGTGACCGTGATACCAGCTTGCTTGCAGCTTATCGTTGGTATCTTGATTGTGAATTGACCATTCTCGAACTTGAATATTCCAAGTATTTGTGATGATAGGAATATCCATCCGACGAGTATGACGATTGATATGAGCATGGCTATGAGGGACTGTGTGATCTTGGCCTTCGCAGCCTCTATCTTCTTTTCTTCTCCACCTGACGAGGTCCACTCAAATGCCCCCATGAGCATGTAATACAGTGCGAGCATTCCCATCGCAAAGAAAAAAATACGAAGTCCCCACGAGAGGATGGTGGCCATAGATAGTGCACCAATTGGTCCTTGTGGCTTGATGGTGCCAAATATTTGTTGGGCTGTTTGGTTTGCGGCGAGAAGCATAAAATTAATTTCCAATTATCAATTTTCAAGATTCAAATAATCTTCAATTGTCAATTATCAATTGATTATTATAAATTGATCATTACTTGATGCTTGTGATTGGCATTTGTTATTCATTGTTGTCTATTATAGATTAGAATCCGACAGTATTGGTGCTTGTGATGTCGAGCAATACTTTCACAATAGAGTATGCCAGAAGTACGACGATGAGTCCAATGACAGCATAGATCATCCTATTTCTGGCATCTTCAATCTTTTTCGGTTCGCCACCTGCTGACAGGTACTTGTATGCTCCATAGAACATGATCACTCCACACAAAAGTCCAGCAGCAGCCGTGATAAGTGCTACACCCAAGTTTAGCATGCTGCCTATTGTGGGGAAGTTCAGGAAAGGTGCGAAGTTGCGAAGCTGATAGCGAGGGTCAGATTTGCAGGGTGGGACCACAGGAGCCGGAATGCAATGGGGACTAGCACCTGGTGGACATATATTACCTGCGCCCTGTAGACATTCTTTGACGCTTGGATAAATCCCACTGCCTGCCCCCATATCGACGCACCTTATGTCTGGAGTTGGTGCAGGCTGGCTAGGAACTGCTGTCGGGACAATGATTCTTGAATCAACAACACAATCAAAACCCGCGAAAACGTTTCCAACAAAAAAAACAAAAAATGTAACTAACACGAAGAAATTGGCTAATATTCTCATACGAATGAGATCATTGTACATATTCTTGACCACAAATGTAAATAGCCTGGATCAATTGCGGGAAATGTGCGATAATAAACAAATTCAATTACCAAAAGTCAATTGCCAACTACCAATAACAATTACTCGAATTTTGTTATTGACATTCTGCTGCCATTTGGCAGTTGTTATTGAAAGTTGAAAGTTTCACTTATGTTTTCACC
>CAZATL010000014.1:4309-24460 GCA_964488055.1 uncultured Gammaproteobacteria bacterium
TCGTCAGGTGTCTACCGCACCAAACAAGTGATCATAAGAGACTCGCATACGGGTGATATCACATTCCGTCCGCCCGAAGCTGTGCAGGTGCCATTTCTCATGGACATGCTCCTCGAGTGGATGAAGAAAAACACAAAAGACAAGCTTCATCCAGTGCTAAAGGCGGGACTCGTGCATCATGAGATAGCGCGTATTCATCCATTTGTCGATGGCAACGGCAGACTCGCCAGGATTATAGCGATGCTTGTGCTTGTGCTTGGGGGATACGATATGCGCAGATTCTTCTCACTAGAGGAGTTTTATGACAAAGATGCAGAGAGTTACTATAGAGCTCTTCAAGCTGCGTCGGCAGGAGACATCACTTCTTGGCTCGAGTACTTCACATTCGGCGCAGCAGTCGAGTATGACAGAGTGAGAGAGAAGATACTAAAGCTCTCGCAAGACGTGAAGCTCAAAAGTAAGATGGGCGGAAGACAGGTATATCTCACAGAGCGCCAGATAAAGCTGGTCGAGTACATTACAGACGTAGGGTATGTACAGAATAAGATGTTCTCAATGCTATTTCCTGACGTGTCAGATGACACGGTTCTTCGCGAGGTGAATGAGCTTATCGAGAAGGGACTCATAAAGAAAGTGGGAAGTACGAAGGGAGCGAGATATGAAATTAATTAACAATAACCCAAAAGGAAAATTACCAACTTTCAATAACAATTACCAAGTAATAAAGAACCAATTGTCAAGTAATTTGCAATATTCAACGTTCAATAATCAAATAATGGAAGACACACTATCAAACAAAAAGACATACAAAGATTTACTCATAAGATCAAGAGAATTTTCAAAAGCTGTCATACGCCTATCAAAGGAGATAAAAATAAATATTTATAACGAAAATATTCTAAAACAGCTTCTTAGATCGGCAACTTCAATAGGAGCTAATTACTCTGAAGCTAGAGAAACAACTACAAAAAAAGACTTTTATCACAAGATAAGCATTTGTATAAAAGAGTCAAAAGAAACCGAATATTGGTTAGACTTACTAGCGATGGACAGCACCATAGCGGGTAATACATATGCTTTGAAGCAAGAGGCATATGAGTTTGTTAAAATGTTTGCAAAGATGCTAGATAAAAACAAAAAGATTGATCTTTGATAAGCACTTTCCAGCTGTCATCGAAAATTGAAAGTTATCTAACGATTGTCATTAATCATTGAGAGTTACTTGGAAATTGTTATTGAAAGTTGATAGTTAGTTTATTGATATTGAAAGTTACTTGGTAGTTGTAATTGAAAATTGAAAGTTAATTCTATGCTGTTTAAAAACTTTGCGCACTACTTGGAAGAAATTGAATCTGTGAGTTCGCGTCTTGCGATCACCGAAAAACTTGCAAAACTTTTTAGTGAAGTTTCATCAGATGAGATAAGAGTCATTCCATATCTGTTGCAGGGCAGGGTGGCGCCGGCATATACTGGTATTGAGTTCGGCTTGGCTGAGAAAAGTGTGGCAAAAGCAGCAGCTGTAGCTTTCCAGCTTGATCCCAGTGATGTCCAAAAGCATGTCACAAAAACAGGTGACTTGGGAATTGCGATTGAGACTCTGCGATCAGAGTACTCGTCGCTTGTCGAAAAGGACATAGACATACTTGAGTCTTTTGCAGAATTTGAGAAAATCACAAGACAAACAGGAGCAGGCAGCCAAGAAGCAAAATCGCAAATACTCGCAGCACTTCTCTCTCAAGCAGATGCTATATCGTGCAGATACTTAGCGCGCATCCCGCTTGGTGCTATGAGACTTGGGGCATCTGATATAACCATACTTGACGCACTGTCCTGGATGCTCACGGGTAATAAATCAGAAAGACCCACCATAGAGAAAGCTTATCAGGTAAGACCTGACCTAGGGTATATCTGTGAAAACATAAAAAAATATGGCACAAAAAAGATCCAAGAAGTGACGCCAGTTGTTGGAACCCCTATCCTCATGATGCGCGCAGAGAGACTCTCATCTGGCGCCGAGATAGTAGAGAAGCTGGGCACATGCATAGTCGAGCCGAAGTATGATGGATTTCGTCTTCAGATACATCTGAAGACGAAATTCCAAATTCCCCCGATCATATCGGGACAGGCAAATTCCAAATTCCAAGAACCGGAAAAAGAAATTCAAATTTTTACTCGGGGACTTGAGAATGCGACGCATATGTATCCTGATATAGTCGAAGCTGCAAAAAGTGAGATCATATGTGATGACTGTATCATAGAGGGAGAGGCCTTGGGGTACGACGCTGAGACAGGGAAATTCATGCCATTCCAGGAGACCATTCAGCGCAAGCGTAAACATGACGTGGCAGATGCAGCAGCGCGCATCCCACTTCGCCTTATGACGTTCGATGTCCTATATCTAGACGGGGCAAGCGTCATAGAAAGACCGCTTGAAGAAAGGAAAAAAATACTCGACAAAATAGTCGTGAAAGATGCGAAGACTATTCACGTTTCTCCTATGCTAAAAACTGGGAGTGCAGAGAAGATTGAGAAACTCTTTGATGAATATGTGACAGATGGCTTGGAGGGCATCATGGCAAAGAAAGTAGATAGTATTTACAAACCAGGTGCAAGGGAGTACTCCTGGGTGAAGCTAAAGAGGAGCTACTCCGCGAAGGTAAATGACACATTGGATTTGGTCGTTTTGGGATATGATCTGGGCAAAGGCAAGCGCGCGGATTTTGGTATCGGTGCGGCCTTGCTTGGTGTGTATGACAGTAAAAATGATAAATATTTGACAATAAGTAAGATGGGGACCGGATTGACAGATGAGGAATGGAAGATTCTCAAAGAGTCCCTCGGTGGTGCTCGAGATAAACTCCGAGCAAAGTCGAAACCAGATTATTATGAGGTGGCGCGTGAGATGGAGTGCGACATGTGGGTAGAGCCGAAGATAGTACTTGAAATAAGATCAGATGAGATTACAGTCTCAAAACTCCACACAAGTGGCTACGGGCTTCGCTTCCCGAGGCTCGAGAAATTCCGCCCAGACAAAAAACCCGAAGATGCAACTAGTGTGGTGGAGATAGAGAATATAGCGACAGACAGTAGACAGTAGACAGTAGACAGTAGACAGAGAGACTCTCTTTGAGATAATAACTTGGCTTAGTTGCCAATTACTACCTTCATTCTTAGCGTTTACCTTTCTGTTGTTTGATAAGTCGGAAACTTTTTTGACCATCTAGTTCATAACTCTTTAGGATGGTGGCAAGGAGCTTGGACTCATACTTGTTGTTGGTGAGACTTGATTCGTATAGGAATCCGCTTATCCATCTATATGCATAGTTTGGCATTGAAGCTGGCTTTTTGGTGTATCGACGTGAAGATACTGACACAAGTAGATTGTCGTCAAAAAGAGTCTTGCCTTTGTGTCTCACGACCTGGATCGCTATGTCCATGTCTTCATGAATGTGTTTATCATCTTTTGCAGTCGTTCCACGGATTTTCTTCCACATCTCTTTTGTCAGTGCCATATTGGAGCCAAACATAGTATCGTATTTCTTGAACTTTTTCCAAATATCAAAAAAGACATATATCTGAAGAGTCCTAATGGTCTCGTTCTTGGGTAGATCATAATAGTCAGCTGGTCCAGAGATAGCATCGACTTTTCTGGTATTAAAAATATGCTGGATCTTTTCAATCCAATCAGAATACACGATTGTATCAGCGTCACATCTTGCAATAATATCACCGGTCGCATAGTCAAATCCTCTATCTCTCGCAGGTACTATTCCTTGTCTGTGCTCATGAAGTAGTGTGACGCTTGGGAAAGTTTCTACTGTCTTTGCAGTTTTGTCAGTGCAGTTATTGTCGACGACTATTATCTCATAAGGCTTCACAGTCTGATGTAGCAGAGCCTCTAGACATTTGCGTATATATTTCTCTTCGTTATGCGCTGGGATGACGACTGATACTTTTTGCTCTTTCATATCAAATAGAATATCGAAGTGATGAACATATTTTCAAGAATAATTATGAAACAAGGTATGCTTTGAAATATCTTCTCAAATAGTCGGGTAGTGAATACCACTGGCTTGTGAAGCGACGGGCTGATATTGAGACCTTCATATCTGGTGAGTATCTTATTTTCCCACCTGCCCGGTGAATATTTATCGCTATGTCCATGTCCTCGTGCATCTCTGGATCGTGTTTGGCGAGGTGTGGGAGTATCTTACCCCAGATTTCCTTTCTGAAGGCCATGTTCGAGCCAAACATGAGCTCATAATGCTTGAATAATCTCCATGTTGTGAAAAAAATAAATGTCTGAATCCATGTGAAGAGAGGTCTCATGGGTAGATCATAATAGTCAGCAGGCCCAGACATTGCATCTATGTCGTATTTTGTGAAGGTATCTCTGATGGTTTCGATCCAGCGAGAATATGCGACGGTGTCTGCATCACACCTGACCACTATATCACCTGTCGCCTCTGCTACGCCTCTATTGCGCGCTGGGATCATACCTTGTTCGCTTTCTGTCACAAGCTTTGCGAAAGGATATCCTGCGACGACATCTTTTGTCCGATCTTTCGAGTTGTTGTCGACGACTATCACCTCGTCAGGGCTCACGGTTTGTGCTTTGATACTGTCTAGACACTTGCCAATATACTTCTCTTCGTTATAAGCGGGTATGACGACTGATATTTTCATAGATTAGCACATAGTATACAAGAATAGGAAAGGGATGGATCGTGAACAGGGGATAAATTTCCTTCCCATCAAACTCGATCATGCTAAATAGTCTCGGAGCAGTGATGTGAAAAAATTTACCCCTTGTTCACTCATGTTTAATTGTAGGGGGTAGGGGGCAAAAGTACCTAGAGCCTAGTTCTTAGTACCGAGTGAAAAACATGGAAGATAAAACACGATATTCTTCGATGTAATTAGCGAGAAGTTTAGAGCCATATGAATCTCACAGGAGTTCTCACTGGTCGTGTCGAACCATATTTGAGGCAAAGTCCGTGCAATATCCTTCGAGCAATCAGCGAGAAGTAAAAAAAGGCGGAGAAATCCAAAAAAACCATTGATTCCCTGATGTAAATCAGAGTCTCTGAAAAGACTAGATCCTGACTTGAAGTCAGGAATTCAAAGCAATTACTACAAGTAGTCCTTCAAGATTCATCAGTCCACAACTTATCCACACAAAACTATCGAAAAATTATAGAGCCATACAATAGTCCAAATGCACTATATAAAACTATAGGGTGTCCCATAGTAGGGATGATTTTTAATATAGGCTTGACATCGTAGAAAAGGAGGTGTAATATGTTAACTATCCGCTCAATGGGGACGAGTAAGGATAAAACGCTTCTTTCTAATATTAAGAAAGGAAGAGGCACAGAGAAGTAAACTGTCAATAATCAATGACAATCGCCAAGTAATTGGAAAATTTCAATGTTGGCAATGTGATTCGAACGGTTCGACTGACTGTAAGAAGTCGTGAAGAAGAATTTTAGGCAATAAAAAAAAGCTTCATTACCGCTCGTAATTGGGGACGACGAGTAATAAAGCTCTTTCTAAGCTTGATAAAAGTATTTTGAATTCCTGAACTTGATTCAGGATCTTTCTATTACCTTCAATATCAAACTTCGTACATCGTATCAATGTTTTTACTACCTGTCAACTACTAGGGGTAGAGTCATAAATCTTTATAAACACTACGATTGAGGTTGTAATAGTAATTGTTTGCAAAGTCGGCTTTTTGATATCGATATGACTTGACGAGAGAGTTCACACCTCCGGTCTACAATTGTTCTTATGAGAGAGTATTTTCGTCTGCAGCGATAGTGTCTATGCTACTCACAGGGTCAGGCGCAAGAGCATCTTCGACGATCGCAGGTGGCACGTCGATATTTTGGGGAAAAAGCCTGTCTCTGTATTGTGAAAGTTTCTCTACCACAATCGCATCGTCTTTGTGGGCGGACAAGATGTGTTCTAGTCCCTTCTGGCAATCTTCTGGAATGCTTTTGCAAAGTTGATCTAGGAACATGAAAGCCTCGTCAGAATTTGTAGCTTCGCGTCTTAATAATCCATCAAAAATCAGGTTCATCATCTTTAGCGCTTCCTCATCAAGAATGTATGCCTTGTATCTGCCAGCGGTGTATAGCTCACAGAGCTCGCGGGCGGTATATTTCAAAGGGTCCGTCAACATTCTGCCTATTGCAGCATCAAAAATATCCGTGTAACTTTCTGATGATTTCTGTCGTATTTCGTCAAGCATCCATTCATAATCTTTGCCATCTGCGGATAAAATTCTGTCTATCTGACTTCTTGAAACTAGGCTTTCTAAGATTTCTTTCGGATGACGCAAGGCTGTGTATGTATCTTTGGCGACAGTTGAAATTCGAGAATCAAGCAACTTTCTTCTAATCGGAACTTCTGGATCTACTTCAATCAGAGTGTAGTTTGTGTTCGTATCAGCAGCATGCTCTGAAGTCTGACGAGAACCGATCCCTGCAAGAAGCTCAATATCACGCGCCATCTTCGGATCATCTACACGCATGTATCCTAGTGTTCTACCTGCTATTGCATCAGAAATATACCCCTCTACCATGTGCGTGCACTGTTCCCATGAAAGTGTGGGAGGCGGGTCACCTATAGCGCCATCCTGCAACCAGACCAAGATATCATTGCCTCGACTTGCATATAGTCTATTTGTCACCTCTGCTAGGAGTGCAGCTTTTTCCGCATTCCTCATACCAGCTGATATCTCGCCGAAGGTGGTATTGTCACGAAGGGTACGAAAAGTGTTGCTGGGTGTTTCGTGTCCTTTGAGTTTGTATTTCCCGGTGCCGTCAGCATTCTCCACTAATTGGTAAGTATCATTTGTCGTCATAAATATCTCTTCTCAACTATGAGCTTGGGCTTCTTTCATGAGTAATTGTAATATGGCATAAAGCAGCATTGGTCCACCCACTTCTAGCAGTTTTAGCATCACGTCTTTGAGCTCTTTCCCAAAAGCTTTTTCTATTCCTTCTTCGTCCAGTTTTATGCCAGAACTTTCAAGCATTATTGTGATAACACTATCCACGTCACCCTTCGCCATAGCTTCTTGGACTTTTTCTACATCTTCTCGAGGTATCTCACAAGCTTGAGTCTTGCGGAAGAATTTCTCTGCTATTGCATCTTTGTTATCTCTGAAGTTGCGCATCCTCTCAAGTTGTTCCTGGATTTTTTGCTTTGTCTCCATCGCCTGTGTCTGTAGTTTTTCATAGTTTGCTTTGAGCGCTGGATCTTGAGCCATGTTAGCAAATCTTGCGTTATCAGCTTCATTTTTCATTGCTGCGTTAACTTTTGCTTCTAGAGTGGCTATTTGTTCATCGATCTTGGTAGAGTAAAGTATGCGGAATGCACCTGATAGATCTGCAGAGTCTTGGATGTCATTTTCCATGAGTCTCCTAGCGAGCTCTGCTGTAGTTGATGCTTTTTGCTCTGGAGTCATAGCATCTGCTTTACCATTTATAATCGCCTGGATGTCACTCTCGATCGCTGCTGGATCTCTATCTACCTCCTCCGTTTTCTTCCCGCCTTGGCCATCATCGACCTCTTTACTTTCTTTTTTTGCCACCTGCTTCTCTGCGTCTTGTCTTATTTTTTCTTGTTCTGCTTTTTCTTGGTCTTGGATTGTCTTAATAAGGACAGAGCTTGAGTCAAACTTTTGCACTTTTGGCAACCCTCGCGACGCTTCTTTGAGTCTGTCTTCATCTGGCATAGACATACCAGCTTCACCCTTTAGTGCACCAAATGTCGTTGTACATATTTCAGCACCCTTATCATTAAGACCACCTACCATCGAGTCTGCGTGTGTCATGGCGAAGACAAGGAGTAGATCTTGCTCACTTATTTTCACAGGCTCAAGTGGTTGACCGCCAGCATCTGAAAATGAGATGTGATATATACCCTCCGCTTTGCCTGTGACCATTGATATTTCAGCCTGAACTGCGCCTTGTGGTAATGAGCCATCTGCAGGTATTATGCCAAGTACAATCTCGCCATTTTTTTCCATATAGCTGACTTTGGGTAGAGGGTATGGATTTTTCTCATTACCACCAAGCCGAAGGACGATACTGCTGCTTGTTTCTGCATTCTTGCCACCCTTGAAGCCAACAAGCACCCCGAGAGCGTGAAGCATATCTTCACTTGAGCCTGGCTCAAGATCCTTGCCGCCTGGGTTTCTTTTCACTGACTCAAGTCCATTTGAGACCAGGAAACCAAGGCTAGTCGATATTGCGGTTTCTGTATGTAACGCACTTCTATTTAGCTCAAGTTTGGATTCGCGTGTGGGTATTTGGACAAATTCTTGTGACATATGTACTAAATGTATTTGAAATCGGACATTAAATCAAGTAGATTTATATATATACATGTATTAGACATATGTCACTCGTCCCAGAATCATTACCAAATGCCATAGCCTTAGAGTCAAAAAGACCGACAGTGAGGCTTACCAAAGATCAAAAGAAAAAAGATGTTGATGCCAGGGCAGCGGCCAAGGAAGCGGCAAGGGTTTTGTACGAGAAGACTTTCACAGATGGTGGAGACACACACGATAGATCAAAGTTCTTGCTGGAACAATCAACAGGAGTCGTGACAGATGAGAGAAACAGGCGAAAAGAGGGAATGGATTCCGAGAAGGTGAGAATCACCGAAAACCTGAAGACCCAATACAAAAATTTCTTAACAGGTCTCTTCAATAGCTTCACAGAGCTTCGCAAAGACAAGACGACGGGGCTCTTAAATCCAGACTTCAATGGCACTGCACTTGATGGGACAGCAAGGGCTCATGAGCGAAACATGTACTTCATGCTCACAAAAAAGGATGGAACAATAGATGAAGATAAGCTGAAGGACTATCTCAAAGATCCAGAGCACGTCATGTTGGTCGAGGAGGTGCTTGAAGATCATATGAGACTTCGTATGTTTGGTCTAGGACTCGCTGCCATGATGGATCCAAGAGGAAAGAGAGATCGAGATCTTGATGGTAAGGGCACTATTTCAATGGATATCGATAGGGGTGTTTTGAATAAGGCAATAAAGGATTATGTATGGCCGTGGCTTATAGCAAATGGTATGGTGGGAGACAGACCTAGCAACAATGTGCATTTCTGGGAGAGAAGAATAACAAAATTAGTAGCTGCACTTGTGGCTGGTACTGCTACTGGTTTAGTTGCGGGTCCGTATGTGGGAGCAATTGCAGCTCTTGGGACATTGGGCACTACAGTTGGTATTGGTGCATTGGGTTCACTAGGTGCAGCTGGTCTTGGTTCGGCATTCATGAATCTTATAAAACAAGGTGTGCACGTCGACGTGGATCTGAATAGCGAGGTAGTACGAAGTCTCAAAGGAAACAATGCAGAAGTCGCGTATATGAAGGCAATAGCCGGCATCGATCTTGATGATATTGGATTTGATCCACATACTGGTGAGATGCAAAGTCTTGGTCATGCCACCATAAATAGGGAAAAAATACTCGGTGAGACGATGAAGCTTATGTATACAAGGACACAATATCATAGTGAGATAGGAGTAGATCTGAAGGATGTCGATGCAATGCTCGAACAGGGCATACTAGCGTCTAGTAAAGCTCCAATGGTAAACCGCACTATCCTGGGTAGACAAATTCAGATACCAAAGGATTTGGCTCCAATCCTTGAGCAGACCCGCACGAGATCAAAAGCAAGGATAGTAGAGATATATATCGCAAACGGAGGATCATTCGACCCATACCCAGCAGCACAGCCCGCCAGATCGAACGAAGTCACAAGGAGGCTTCGGATACTTGCCGACGCTAGAGTGCAATACATGAACGAGATCATAAGGCGGGATGTGCAAAAGAAGCAAATAGAGATAGAAGTGGCAAATGAGGCCAGTGCAGAAAAGGATATCACCGAGAAGATTGATGCCCGCACAAAAGATGATGGTAGACTAGTGAAGGTAGAGAGGGAAAAAATCACCAAAAAAGAAGCAGATCTCAATGAGCAAAAGACAATACTACAAGAAGAAAAATCAAAGTTCGAAAAGCATATTGATGTACGAAAAGATGTAGACACAAAGACCAAAGAAGTGAATGATTTCCTGGCAGACTTTGGCATAGATGCGACCACGCTCAATGCTGCGGGCCTTCCACAAGGCACTCAAGATGAGATAGAAAGATCAGCAGATGAGGTCTTGAGGCAGATGCTTGAGGAAGACAATCCTAATTTCTTCACTTTGAGAATAGGTCAGACGAACTTCGGGCCAGATACCTATCTGCACAAGGCAGAAGATATGAGGATAGCAAAAGCTGCAGATATAAAAGCACAAGAGGATCTGATTGCGCCATCTGAACAAGCGCTTTCTGGGGTGGAAAATACAAAAAGAACTGCTGAAGACAAGTATCAGGCAGAATTAGAAAGGTACAAAGGAATGGACGAGTTGATAAAAGGTTACCAAGATGTCATTGCCAAGGCACCAACAGCGAAAAATGCTAACACAGGACAGATACAAAGCATGATTGACATGGCTAGAGATGGAATAAGTGAAATAAAAAAGGAGAAACTGGCACTTCATGAGAGACTATACATAGGTGATCCATCCAAAGTACCACCTGTCAAGTCGCTTTCAACTGAAAGATATGAGGCGGACTCTGCATATAGCGCAGCCAAAAGGGCTCACGATCAGCTCGTGATCGCAGTCAACCAGGAAAAAGCAAATATCAATGCCCTTTATAAGACACAGGAAGACAAGCTTGAGGCACATAAGAAAGATATTGAAGCTGCGCGTACCGAACTGACGCAAAAGATAAAGGTAAGAGATGAAGAAAGTGCCAAAGCGCAGTCTGCAGAACAAAGCAATCCTGATATTATGGCAGCTAGTGAGCTGGTGAGGGATTATGTGAGACAGTCATATATCCTCACGCATTTTGTCGATGCAGCGGGCGCACAGATCATATCTGATGCTGATCTTCGTACGATGAGTGTGACAGATATTATGAAGAAGGTAAACATAGCCAGTACCGTGGCTGGTGCGAACGCAGATGCATGGCCAGAATCTCAAAATGATCTGCGAGTCAGAAAGCAGCAAGTGTTGCATGCGATTGTCGAAGAGAGGGCCAAGGCAATCGCATATATCGCAGGAGTGGTCGTCAACAACTCGCACAGAAGGACTGTGATAGAGAGATACGTAGCAGATCTTGATAAGAGTCTACTTGTGCAGGCTGGGGAGAGTGCAAAAGTGCCAGATACTCTGAAGGCAGAGGTGGCGGAGCTAAAGGTGGCACAGGATCTTCTGAAGCGTCAGACTGAGATGCTTGGCAACAATGCATTCGCGCAGGAATTTGTCATGAACAGGGCGCCGGGGCCTGATTTTGCTCAATATATGCGTCTCAATCCTGATCCAAGAGTATCATCTCAAGAGAAAGATATCACTCCAATCACAATAAATGGTGTAGTCTATAGTTTTGGGAACACAGAGAGATCATACTTCGTATTACTTGACATGCTAACTGGATATATGAACAAAAGCTCAAGTGAAGAGAGAGGTAAAGAATTTGAGAAGTGGAGTAAGGTGTTGCCACCTGATGAGATGGCAAGACTGGTCTACGAGCATATGTTGAGGCTCCCGGTGAACTTGATGACCGCCAATATGGTAACACTCACGCCAGTTCTTATGGCAATGTCACTAAACAGCGCTATAGGGCCAGAAAACGTCATAAATTTTGTGGCAAGGGCATCACAAGAGAAAGTGCGCAAGGCAAGGGCATTGAGGTAAACGATATTTTATATTTCAAACATGGCAAAAACTATCACAGTCTCGCAACTTATAGGGATACTACCATTTGAGAAAGAAGTAAAAGAGGATCTTGTAACTAGATATCCAGACAAGATGAGTGACGCAGAAAAAAGGACAATACAGAGGGTGGTGTGGGATCTTTACGAAAGATACTTCTCAATACTGCTTCAGCAAAATACTCAAGAAGCACTCGAGAGGGTCAAGACCAAAGAAATAGAGCTTACCAAGGATCTCGCTCTTCAGATGAGAGTGAAGACAGAGGATGAGATAATGGATTGGATAATGCAAATGGTAGACGCAGATGATATGAAGAAGGCAAGAAATGCGATGTCAAACAACTTGCAATAACGCTATCCGCCTGCCTGCGTAGTCTTTGGTGCGACGCCAGCGCTTGACATCACCGCACCGGTTGCGCCACCACTTTTTCTAAATAACGTATTCATCTGGTTTGCTCCTGTTGCCATACCGACGACACTTCCCGTGAGTGCTAGCCACGGGCTAACCATAGACAGAGGGCTCATGGAGAAGCCTTTCTTGTAGCCGAAGACCTCCCTTATCTTCTCGATGAATGATGGAATATTGAAGAGTATTGTGCCCGCTACAAGTACCTGTATAGCTCTCTGGCTGGCGATACCTGTCAGGAAGGGTGGGGTCCACATCTCTGTCGTGTCGGCGAACTGTGTCATGTAGCTCACGACCATGAGAAGTGCCATGACGATTGGGAATGTAAGTAGATTTATGGCGAGATTTTTGATCCAATCCTCGAAGGCCTTACTACCTGGCATGGCGTTCATGACGATATAAATTGGCGCAAACATGATGGAAAGTATTATGTCCACATAAGTGCCAAAAAGCATTGCAAAAACTTTAAAAAATGTAAAGAGAAGTGATATCATGAGAAGAACGAAGACAAGCGCAAGAGTAAAATATGATCTAAATACTGCCATGAAAGGCTCTACGAGAAGTAACTGCAAAATGAGTGCCACTAAACCCAAGCCACCCTTAGCGGTACCACTTACGAACACCAAACTACCCTGTGCTTCTAGACCAGTGTCATTGGAAGCAATGCCAACATTTTTTAGAGAGTCTTTAATACTTGATATTTTCGATAGTATCTTCCACATGGCACCACTGGTTGTGCTTACTAGGCCCTTGCCGACTTTAGCTGCACCACTTCTCAATGGCCCGCTTACTGCTGAACCATCTGGTAAGCCAGCTGTAGCAATAAGTAGTAATATATGGCCTAGACTGTAATATACGGTTGAATCAACCACATACCTAACCATTGGCGGCACCAGTTCGGTCAATGATCTTGATATGTCCCATATATCTCCATTTGCTAGCGGCGCCCACCATATTGCATAAAAAAGGTTGGTTGGTTGCCCTGATAGGGCAGAGCCAATTATGTCGGATTGTGAACCTTGGATAATCGGTGCAAATAATGATATGACGAGAAACATTGATACATACATCGCATCAATCAAAAAACCTGCTATTGCATACGAGAATGAGATAAGTAGAAGTGTAATTACTAATCTTGGGAGCACTGCTTCAATCGTAACAGATGATTTGCCACCAAGTGGAATATTGAACATTATTATAAATCCGCTAGCGACTATGATAATTACAAGAATCAAAAATGTTATATCTCTCATAGCTTTCCAAATAGTTTGGAATGATGTGAGTGACACAAAACCAATACCCTGTGCATATGTCTTCGGAATAAGACTTGCACCCTCTAGTGAATTTTTAGCCCAATATAATCCGGAGGAAGGAGGGTTGGACATGGTTAGTGATATAAGACTACTTATTTTGCTTGATATAGTGCCCTCATTTATTTTTTCTGCTTGGTTTGGTTTGCATAGCTCTCCACTCATATTGCACATGATGTATGCATACATATTCGCGATTTGCTTCTCATCTTCGCTCATTACTTTTTGGTTGGAATATATTCTTCTATTCAATTCCTCTCTCATTCTTTGTGCTTGTATCTTTGATTGCTCGGCTCTTAAAATAGTTTCATGTTTGGTCATTAGAAAATATGCTTGGAAGATACAGTAGAGCACTGCAAAAAAGAGTAAAAAACCAGAAATATACTTAGTATATTTTTTTAGTTGAAAAGTAATCAAATTTACGGTTGATTGATTTATCATTTTAATATCAGCTAAATGCCTTTAGAGTAAAAAATTTAATTTTCATTACAACCCTGGTATCTTCAGTATATCTATCCCGATAAACTTTAGAATAAAGAGCGAAAATATTACAATAATTAATCCAACAACACAGTTTACTATCAATTTTTGAGCTTTCTGTATTTGGGTCGAGTTACCTTGTGATGTTTGATATAGAATTGCTCCAAATATCAAACAGAGAACGCAAAATGATCCGGCCACGCCAAGACCAATACCAAACACTGCCACCTTTATGAATTCTTGAACATTAGTAACAGGAATACAACCGATTGCGGTCGAAATCTTTCCTTCGTGTGCACAGTCAAGACATTGCGCTAAAGCTGATTTGAGCCCTTTGACTTTATTAGTTGGTACACCATGTTTGTGTATAGTGTCATTATCAAGGTTCATGATCAAGTCTTTACCAATCTTGCCCGAAGATGGAGCGTCTTTACAAGAAGGAGGGACTGTCCACATGGTTGTGCCCGTGCGAAAATCATTATAAGATGTAGCTTTACTGCATAGGTTATAAAGATATCCATAGTCGCTAGCTTCGCCATATGCAATTTTTGCATGAATAGTAGCTTTCATGCCACTAAAACCCCAATCTACCAGTCTGGCAACAAGCCAACCACCGCCAGAGGATTCGTAGCTTCTTATGATGTCTCCGAAAAGTCCAGTACCAAGATTACCAGTTTTACCAACAACCTCATCCCACCAGTCCCATGTGCTATTTGCTTGTGTGTCCCAGCTATCTGTGTATTCATTGTCGATATCCATTAATAACTGGTCTGACCAATTATTGGTATAGAATACTTCCAGGATATTTGATGAGTAAGGTATTTGTTTTATACACATGTCAGCAAGTTTTGGCTTCAGATCATCCACTTTAATAGGCTCAAAACCTCCTGCAGCAACGTTTTTCCTATCTGTTCTTTCGCCGTAGAGCTGAATATCTTGACCCAAAACATATTTTTTTTCGACATTGCGTATGAAACTCCCCCAAGCAAGATCATCTGACCCAACGCATATATCAAAATCTTTAGAGTCCATATTGATTGATGGCGGATTGCTGAAATCTATGTAACTGCCAATATGTCTTGTTCTGGCGCAGATTGCACCTTCCTTACACCCTGCCGAATAGTAGAACTTCATGAGTTCTGTATCATCAGGGTTTGACACTGGTGCCATATCTGGTGGGACTCCGTTTATTCCAGTAAGTGTATTTGCTAGGGCAGCACCACTTCTTTGAGTAAATTTACTTATAACATCACCTATGAGTGGTAGTCCACTTAGTGAAGTTCCACCTGAATTCTCATTGAAGATACCCAGTCCGTCACTGCCTGGAATGAGGTTTTTGCAGCTACATCCTATTTCCCCCGCACATTGATCTTGTGGCAAAGGTGTCGGAGTTGCTGTTGGGTTTAGTCCAGCAATTGGTGATGGTAGTGTTAATGGAGTGGGACTAGGTCCGGCTGTTGGAGATGGTGAGCTATTTAACTGTGCGACGTCACTGCAAACAGAACTATCAAGACAAGTTCCTCCTGGATTAGGATTTGTTGCAAGGGCAACTCCAGCTCCACAATTCTCCCCCTGACAACATCTTTTATGAGGATATTCTAGACATTGGTTTCCTAAGGTTCCAACATTACCATTATCAACAACAGACTTGATACCTTCTGCAAATTTGTTATTATCAGCCAAAGCAACACATTTGGCAAAACCATCATCGCATCTGTAGCCATTGACTGATGTCTGATTGTTAGTGTAAGATCCTACTGTAAATCTTTTGCTTTTGAATGTGTCATATAGCTCGATACCACTTCCGATGAATGACATGTCAAAAGCGCTACTTTCGACGGTGATTGATTGACCTTGAGTAAAGTTTTGACTGACGTGGATACAAGCGCTTTTTGGTAAATATTTATTTGAGGATGAACCATCTAAGTATTCTTGAGCTGCACTTTGTCTGTTTTCTCCATTTTTCAAGCAAGGAAGATAGAAACCCCCTCCGAACCCGCCAATCAAAAGGCTTTCTGCTTGTGAATTTGTAGCTGCCCTAGTATCTGAATTGATAAAAAAGAAAGTAAATACAATAAACGAAATCAGAAAAACAATTATCCGAAATGGTGCCCTAATGTAGTGCATACACACCCAAACATAGTACACATTATGTCTATGTATATCAATACCAAAAGAGAGAAATAAAAAATGACATCAAAAAATACTTTTTTGCTGGCTACTCAAAAAGTACTATGCGCTACATCTAGGTCACTTCTTCTTACCAGCTAGCTGTTCTTGGGCGGGCTTCACAACGCCTTGCTGGAACATGGCGATTATGAGGAATATCGCAAGGTACGGTGCCTTCTCAAAGAGTATATCTGGTATAGTCGCTCTCATACGCTTTTTCACAGAATTGAAGCCTTCTGGGCTCAAGAGCTTTTTCTCCCACATGTACCTAGCTACTTTGTAGGCTTCGGCTGATGTGAGACTCTTGCTTGTGAAGTTCTGATATCTGTCTGCAGCTGCTGACTGTTTGCGGGTGCCACCAGTGAGCGCTTCCACAAAGTCGTTGAATATACCATCTAGGCTCCTACTTCTGTACTTGTCTTCTTTGAGTGCCATATCCACACACATAAGCGTGTAATAGTTTACGTATCTTCCGGCCATTTCCTTCCCTAGCTCATTTTCGATTATCTTGCGGAATGGGTTGAGATAGTCTGCCATCTTGTCAATTGCCTTGAAGGGGTCCTTGGCAAAGTCCTTGACAGCCGTCTCTACAGATTTGTCGCTATCTGGATCATCAAGTATTTTCTTAATAGCTGCAGACGTAAACTCTGTCATACCAGCCATACGCCAGACGTGGTCTTTGTCTGGATTTCTGTATGTGGTGAAGTATTCTGCGAAGTCATTCTCTGGCTCCATCCCGAAGTATCCGCCCTTCCAAAGATCCATGAACCACTCGGCATGTGTCTTGAGTCGACCTCCATATTTGGCCTCAAACTCCTCTGCAGTGCTCCCTAAATGATCTTTCACTAGCTGCTGCCCAAGCTCCTTGCCAGCCTCGCTCTCTATCACGCCTTCGTGTGTGTCTTCATCAAATGGCTCACCCCTTGCCGCAAACTCCGATTTGAGCCTAGCCGCCACCTTCTCTTTCAGTTTCTTGAATGGTGCGGTCTTTTTGTAGGCTTCGAGGGCCTGTGATGACATAAATTTTGTGATGGTTTCGTAATTTGGTAGCTCGACTTTCTTTGTGAATCCAGTCAGAATACCTTTGTGGAGTTTCTTGGCATTTGCCACTCTTCGTTCAATTTCATCTTGTGGGATGCTTTTATTTTTTGATAATTGCTCACGAAGCACGACCTCGATCGTATCATCTGTGATAACGTAACCTCTATCACCCTCCTTGCCAGTTATCGAGACCGAGGATCTGTCTTCTTTGAAGTCACCGTAAATGTTTCTATCAAACTCTCCGCTTTCCCACTCTTTTCTTTTTTCACTTGCTTGTTTTGTGACTCTGCCTCTAGCCTCTGTTTGGACTGTGAGAAGATCGCGCCTCACTTGCCTGTACTCCTCTTCGTTCATGCCCCTAAAGTCATCACCTTGCCTTATTTCGTCATATAGCGTCTTCCCAGTCTGGGTAGTCCATTTTGTGACTTTGTTGATGAGAGTGAGGGGATTTCTCTCTGCGAGCATTGTGGCATATGCATGGTAGAGTATCTCATCCATCATACCTGATCCTTCTGATGGATCTTTTTTGACTAGTGACTCGAAAGTGTTCCAAAAGCCGTCTTCGGATCCCGTATCAGCAAAATCATTACTTCCTTTTATGAGTTCTTTCCCAATTCCCTCTGCGAAATATCTCCTGTACAGAAATCTCACAAAGTGTTCGACTTTCGCGGCCTCAGCGATATTGCCTTTGGCATCAACTTTGATCTTTAGGAGCTCACCCATCCAAGACCTGACATAGTTTATGCCGATATTTTCGACTGACTTCCAGATGAGTGTGTAGTGATCAGCGCCAGTATATGAGCTCATAAGCTTCACGTCATCCTTGTAAGGCGCTCTGTCCCATAGATTTGTGGACACATTACCAATAGATTTGTTTATCTGCCTCCATCCCCTGTAGTTGTCATCACTTCCTGTTTGGAAAAGGTTGAAGGGTGTCATGCCTTTGCCTTCTGTGTCCTCGAAGTGTTTGTCAGTATATGTCAGGAAATGACCAAACTCATCTGTGCCAAATTGAATGATGGCGCCATACGGGATCGTGTGATCAATACTTTCTGTTTTGCCGGTTTTGTCAGAAAGTGCATCCCAATAGTCACTTTGTCTGTAGTTTGCGGGCATTACTCTTGAACCTCTACCCCAGTGTTTGTTGTCCATCATGGCCGATACTTTTTGGTTGGCAAACATGAAGGCATTGAAGTGGGGGTTGTGGAGTGCATTTGCCCTGTGGAACACCTTGCCAACGAATCCTCCAGCCATCCTTGTACGACTCAACATCTGTTGGAAGTAGCCATGGGAATAGCCTTGATGGAATGCAATATACGCGAACTTTCTTTGCTGATTTTCTGAAAGTTCGGGATAATACTGCTCAATATAGTCTTTGAATACCTTGAAGATCGTGATGTCATGGCCAAGTGGGTCACGCTCAAGCTCCTGTACCAGGTACCATCCACGCTCCGCGAAAAAGTCGTCCATTATGGCCTTAAGACCCGGTAGATACTTTGAGGCGACATCTCCATCCTCCATGATGTGAGTGATGTCAAAAGTATCGGAGCGAATGTAGTTTGCGTCTTCGTTCAGTAGGTGTTCATAGTACTTGCCATCGTTCAGATTGGTCTGGAATCTCATGGTATAACTACCCTCAATCACCCTCTCAAATGTCTCAAACTCTCGCTCAATTGAGTTCATGAAGCGCTTTATGTCTGCTCCACTTCGCCCAAATGTCATGTCCACCCTTTGATGAATAGCTCTTTTGTTCTCGCCTGACTTGAGGCGTGCTTCGTGGGAATGGGGGATATCAGGAGAGGCAAATAGCCCAGCATAAGTTTTATTATCAGCGTCAGATAGCTGTGCTGCCATTGTCTTGTAGCCTGTTAGTACGCGACTTATCACGTTCACAAGCATCTTCGGATTATAGCCAAGTGAGCTTTTGGCCAGTGATACAGCTTGTGCAAATGGCATATCAGGCTCACCGCCTGCCTCAATAGTCGCCGTATACATCTGAATGATGATATTCTGGAGCATGGCCTCTGTAGATTTGCGGGTCATAATTGCTGCATTCTCATCAATCTCTTGCTGTCTTGCGAGAAACTCATCGCTAGTTAGTTTTCTTCCAAGCTTCGCTTCAAGTTTGCGTAGGTATATCTCGATTTCCTCATCGAAAGTAGTCTGGTAGTAATTCTTCATGAAGACGTCAAGTCCTTTATTATTCATAAGAAATCTCTCGGCTAGACGAAGCAATCTTTCGTCAGTCTTTTGTGCTTCTGTAAGATTTTCGATGTTTCCTCCTGATATCGCAATCATTTCTTCTCGCTTTTTGTTGAAAGTGATTGCCACTTTCCGCATAAGGCTCTCCTCGCTTGGGTTCCAGGGTGATTCGACACTGCTTTTGTCGACACCCATCATTAGCTGATTTTGCTGGTACACCAGCTGTGATCTTCTGTCTAGCAGGTTGTACATTGATTGCATCTCTTCGACGGTGATCGTCCCATCGAGTTTCTTTTTCTCATACGGGGCTAGAAGCTTGTCAAGACTCTCAACCTGTCTTTGGTTTTCTGCTACCGCCGCCCCAAGATCTCCATTTGCACGTTGTTCTGGATCTGTCGCTTGTTGGCTTGCTGCCTCTATTTGCTCATCTTTTTCTTTGAGCACTCTACCAATTTGGGTCATCTTCTCTTTTGCTTCATTGAATGTCTTGATGTCCAAACCGAAGGCTTTCTCATTGGCTTTTCTTTCTGATAACACTTCTGCAAATGATTCGGTCATTAGTCTGTAAAGCTCGCCATTTGTAGCTGACATTACAATAAGATCATTCTCAAGACAACCTGGAGTCAAATTAGTCGTTGCTCTATTCACAAGTGTCCTCTTCTTGTTTTTTGTGGTAGTCTGTGTCACGCCAACTATCTCTACTTGTGACAAGTCTTCAGTAAAAGTGAGATAGCCTGGCTCA